>CACHNP010000004.1 GCA_902581285.1 uncultured Gammaproteobacteria bacterium
CGGGGAGAAGGATGCAGCCGGAATATTAACCATCGGAAAATTGATATCGCCTCGCTTTGCTTGGGAATTTGATGCTCTTAAAGGATATTTAGTAAGTAGGGATGTGCATGAAGAAGATGCGAATTTTGTCGGTGGCAGTCTAAGATGGTTATTCCCTATTGGAGATAGAGCTAACTTCTACGCTAAGCTGGGTGCAGGTGTGTTTAGCAAAAGAGAAGAACACAAGCGCGATTTTGAGAATAGATTCACGCCTTATGACGGGATTGGATTATCCTATGCATTGAGTAAAAAAGTAGATCTTGGCATCTCTTATAAAGGTGCCCTACTAATCTTAATTGATAATGGAGTGGTTTCAGGGAACCTCACTTATCATTTTTAACATATCCCAAAAAGTTATCCTTACAACCAGCCACCAGGCTGGTTTTTTTATTCGATAATCCAAAAAAGAATTTCAACTCTTATCCGAGAGTTAGATAGCGTGTATTGACAGAACAGAGACTTACAGGCAACATTCTCTTTGTGACTAATTAAAAATAGGTGAGCACAGTGAAAACGCTTTTTTTCCAACATGTCGTTGATATCATACACCAAACCTCAATACCCAAATTTTTTAGCGGGCTTTACAATCAACTCCAACAAGACTTTTCCAGATGGCATGACTTCCGTATACAACCCCGTATGGCATCTCATTACACGAAGGGCGTCATCGAACTGATGCCAACAACAACAGCGTCTCATCATGTATTTAAGTTTGTAAATGGCCATCCAGCTAATACCCAGCTTGGGTTACCAAATATCGTTGCCTTTGGAGCACTCACCGAAACAGAGACGGGCATCCCGACACTGCTCGCCGACATGACACTGTTAACGGCATTTCGTACAGCAGTCACATCTACGCTTGCTGCAAGTTATTTAGCACGCGATAAAAGTCAATCCATGGCACTGATTGGCACTGGGGCACAAAGTGAGTTTCAAGCATTAGCCTTTCATCATTTACTGGGCATCAGAACTATCCAGTATTTTGACACCGACAATAACGCCATGAACAAATTCCACAATAACCTCGACCCCACTTCGAGACTTAAACTCAAAGCCTGTGCTTCAATTGAAGAGGCGTGCGATGGGTGTGACATTATCACCACCGCGACCGCAGCCAAACAGCATACCTCCATCCTCAGTCATGATATGATGCGACCAGGGTTGTTCATTAATGGAATCGGGGGAGACTGCCCAGGAAAGACTGAACTTAGAAACATTCTAGACAACGTGAACACGATTACGGTTGATTATTTACAGCAAGCCAAAATTGAAGGGGAAATTCAACATTGTCAGCAGCATACTCATGTCAAAGAGTTACATCAAATTGTCACCGGCGAAGAACCAGGCCGTCAACACGACTCTGAGATTCACCTATTTGATTCGGTTGGTTGCGCTATTGAAGACTTTAGTGCCCTCACTTATATTAATCAACTGGCAGAGGAATACGGTGTTGGACAGGAGACTGACTTCATACCTCAATTATCCGACCCGAAAAATCTATTCGGCTTACTGTGAGTCAATTACATTTGTCCGTAAATAAAGGCGTCTCATCGACACCAGGCAATCGCTCAGGCATGCAGCGTTTGTGCAGCACAGCGAGACCCGCTCTAATAATGTCGATCAAAAAGGCGGAATTTCGATTATACAGTTGTCGGGCCACCCTTTCGCGAAATAACCGTTGATCCTTAAACCGTCGGTTTGCTATTATTGAACCAATGTACTCATCCAAAAACAACCACTCACTAACATCTTTTAGTATGGTCGGCATAATTAATGCAAAAACCTCATCAACCTGCTCAAAAGTGGCCAACGAGCCATAAAACAGCAGTTCAGGTGCACCTTGTTCATTCACAATCGCCTCAACCGGCGTGACATCGACACCCAAGTTAAGTAGCGTATTGACTAAATTAGTATAAATAGGAAAGCCACGCTGCTGAAAGGATTGAATCACCGGGCAGTCATGATCAATATGATGCTGCTTAATCATCGAGGCCACTGAGCAGTTTTGCTGTTGAATATTGACTCGATCAATTAGTATCAAGCCATAGCCACCCTGCTGAATTTTTTCACTCAATTCTTTCAAAACCATCACGTCAGCCGCATACTTCACCTCTAAATAACCTGATTTGAATAATCGGTTAAATGCTCTTAACGTCAAACCCAGAACACGGTAATTAAAAAATGAATCTGTGATAATGGTCAACCGTTTCTTTTCTCGACTAAGGTATCGCACAAGCAATGGAAACAAAATCATGATATTGGTTCGAGAATGAAAACACATAAATAACGTCGATGGGCGTGATTTCAGATACTGACAAAAAGCATTTCCCCATGTCGGTTTTAATTTATTAAGAAAACGAGCACAAGTGGTATAAGATAAAAAACTAAATAATGAGTACCACTGCGATGTCAACAATATCCGCTTTGATCTCATTGCCATACGATACAACAGACCTGTGTCATTTTTTTCGCGTTGAGCGTCTTTCCTTAATGAAAATATACGACCAAACTGCTTTGCCATCGTTCGACTAAAATACCGACTTCCATACAGACGGAAGGTAAAACGTGATGCAAATGAGGTCGCTCGCTTAAGTAATCGAAAGGCTTTTAACACACCGTGATTTGACGGATCGACCGTAAATCGATGAACGTATGCCTCAGACCCTTTCACTTTTTCACATGTCACAGACTTGTGATTTCTTACTGAATCATGCTCAAAAAAGTGTTCAAATGGCATGGTATCAGGCCTTTGCTTCCCACACAGCACAGCCTTTTCATTTAAAAGAAACCGTGATAACTTAGCGCACGTAGGGTAAGTCAGGAAATCACTAATAACCACCTTTTTATCAAGAGCATGACTTAACTGAGATGCCGCCTCAGCAATCATAATCGAGTCCAAACTCAGCTCATCAAACGATGTATCTTCTGTTACATCTTCTTTATTCTTACCGCAATACTGCGCCAACCAAAGCCGTAAATTTTCACACAAAGCACCCTGATCATCTGTTTTTTCAAATCTCACATTCTCATTCAGCTGTCGACTTTCAAACTCCCAACATTGAATGACTGGCAGTGAATTTGCTAGAAACTTCTGCTTCACTTTTCGTCTTTGCACTTTCCCGCTAGTGGTTTTACACATGCCACCCACCTTGATTAACACAACAGAACTCACGCTCAATTGGGTTTCCGTATTAACCTTCGCCAATATAGATCGTATAATTCCCGCATAGCTTTCTTTAGGAGCCGTTTTCTTTACTTCACAAACAATACAAACGCTTTCTTGTTGATTTCTTTCGTATGAAAAAGCCGCCACACACCCTTTTCTCACATTCAAGTCCGCTGTTTCTACGTGATGTTCAATATCCTGAGGTGCGTAGTTACGGCCACGAATAATAATCATATCTTTTAAACGACCAACAACATATAACTCCTCATCCTTCAAAAAGCCAAGGTCACCTGTTCGCATATACGGACCATCGTTACAACGTGTGTACGCATTAAAAGTCTCCTGCGTCGCCTCTTTTCTACCCCAGTACCCTTTTGCCACACTCGATCCTCGACACCATATTTCCCCTACACCGCCCTCGTTCATAATATCTTTACTATCAGGATCGACAATAATTAATTGATGATCATTAATCACTTTTCCCGTACTCACAAAATAGTCGCATGACACATCATATAGATGACTTTGATTTTTCAAAAAGTCTGTATTGGATTTCACAACATTAAGTTCACCCTCAACATTGCTAACATTTCTACCCGTCATATCAACCGTTATCTCTGCCAGACCATAACACGTACAAATACTTTCCTCTTTGAAGCCCAACTTAGAAAATCGATTGACAAAACGTTTCAAGGTATCAAACCTGATTGTTTCTGCACCGGAAAATGCAACAGCCCAATTTGATAAATTTAAATGACTCGTTTGCTCTTCAGTTGTTTTTCGCAGTAAGAGCTCATAAGCAAAATTCGGCCCTCCACTGTAACATCGTCTCGATGACGATATGGCCTTTAACCACTTTATAGGACTTGAAATAAAATCCAATGGTGAAAAAAACACGCTATCGATATCATTATACAATGGCATAAATAACGAATTAACCAAACCCATGTCATGGTACAAGGGCAACCAGCTCACAATAAAGTCCACATTTTTACAAGTTAAATAACTGATGCACGCGGTATTTTTTACAATATTATCATGAGAGATCATCACACCCTTCGGGTGCCCAGTTGACCCTGATGTGTACTGCAAATACGCTAAATCATTCGCATTAACACGAATAAGTCCCGCTGTATTGATATTTGATGCTGTTATCTTCGTGGTATTGATCTTCTTTACCTTCGAAAAAGTAATTTTTTCCTGGTGTTTATTATCACTTCGCTTAAACGCATGCATGACGCCATCTTTAATTGAACTAATCTTAAGCAAAGATATAATTGATCCAGTTGATAACATCACAGATGGCGTGGAATCCATGGTTAACAACTCGAGTTTTTCTATTGAACTTTGTAAATTATTGGGATTGGGCGGATACGCCGGCACAGCAATCACACCCGCATACAAGCAGCCAAAAAAAGCACAGATAAATTCTAAACCGGGTGGGTACAACAAAAGAGCTCGATCGCCGGGCTTTGCTTCAGCTTGTAATCGAGCCGCAATCGCCAGGGCTCGCTGGTGCAACTGACCATAGGTTAAGGTCAACTCTTCTTTGTCACCGTCAACTAAAAAACGATAAGCTATTTTATCACCACTGGCCTGCGCCCTATCGCGCAGAATATCGACAAACGTACGGTCATCCATGTGTAAACCCTTTGAAATCCATAAGAATAATTAAGCTATTTACTATACCAGATATAAATCAAAAAAAAAAAAAAGAATTGAATGGATTTTTTTGTTTTGAGCATTCGATTTGCTTTGTGGATTCAAATTAAACAGACAGAGTGTATAGCAACAACTGTGGGACACCGTTTGAATTTCTCAACCAAGACCGTATACGAAAACCCATTTAATATGAATTACAGAGACGCTATCAAAGGGTACCAAATTCTTCAGTGATTTTCTTTAACACTTCAGGCTGCTGAAACTTGATATCGCGCATTAAAAACTCATCATTGATGACGTGTCGAAAGCGGTCTTCATCACGCGCGATCATTTCTTGAACCCTCACAGCAAACAAATCAAAATGAAAAAAATTACACCCGATCAAGCACGCCAGAGTTACTCCATGCGTGTGTATGTAAATGTCCCTCCAATAGAGTATATCGCTCGAAAGATTTTACCAAATAGTCAACTTTTTCATCGTAGATTAACCGCATAAAATTATCCTTCGCGGCTTCTCCCTGTCCTTCAAAAGGCTTTACACGCGGATGTACTTTTAATTCAGAAAAAGCAGGTTTCAATAAACCCGATATAGGGATCACATCAATAGAGAATACCTTTGACATATCACACAACTGATTTTTATAAATAGAAATATCACGCTGCAAAAGATTGCAAACTAGTGGATTATGGTGCTGTACTCGCTCTCCCCCAAACATGTTAGACACGTTAATCGTGTTGTTAGACGCGTTATAATTAGCGGTTACTGCATCAGGAAAAATAATGATTAAACGCTGCTCATTAACAGCCTGAGTCAGTTTATCCAGATAATCTCTAGATATCACGTTGCAATATGTGACATTATCGTTTATTGAAGAAGATTGCTGGTTATAACCGGTGTCTTTTTGCATTAAGCAAAGTTTTCTCCCAGACTGAGAAAGAAAATACATGATAAGACTGAGCGCAAAGAAATCATCCGCGGTATGATTAAAAAACAATAAGCTGGGGCCTTCAAGTTGTAGCAATAGGTCCAGCTGGGACCGGTTATAGTGTAATTGCTGATTTATACCGACACCTTTAATATATTCAGATAATTTATCAAAGATATGCGGTTTCTTAGAATCTGTGGATGTATTCATATAGATACGCTGTACCGACAGGATTGAGTTAATTAGTTCATCCTTATCATCCTGAGTAACATCTGTGCTTTCACCACTCATGAATTTATCCACATACATATCAGTCGCCTTTATAATATCGTGCGCACGAAAAGGATACTTACGACTGAGCTTACTGCGATACAATAAACCATAAAATCGCTTATAAGCCCATCGTGCCACTCGTTGTTGTGCTGAAGATAATACCGGAAGATTGTATTCAAGATTATTTTGCTTTTTGAGATTTTTCTCTTGTTGTGTAGAATTCTCTTCTGTTAATAATTCACACTCTTTGGGGTTTTTAGGTGAAGTGCCATCTAGATCAACACTACTTTTTCTCGAATCACTCGATAAATCAGGATTCATTCGAGGGCCCTCTTCTTGACTTGACAAGCCATCTGATCGCAGTAACTCGGACTTAAATGATTCCATTGATACGTCTTGTAACAGTGAGCAAACATACTTTGAGAGCTGACTAATCGTGTTGTTATCCAGTAGAGTATGAGTATTTAATTCAATACTATTTCCGAAAACACGCTGCAATCGATTCTTAAACTCCAATGCCATGAGTGAGTCCAAGCCTAAATCAAAAAATCCTTTGTTAACATCAATGCTTTTCGGATTCTGAATCTGCAACACACGAGAGAGTTCTTCAGCAATGCGTTCTTGCATGAGCGTCAATCCCGCTTCCTCAGATAATGATATCAACTCTTTTATAAAAGCACCTTGCTGAGTCGCTATCCTCACTGTTTCTTGAAGTAGTTCAGTGAGATAAGCCGGCACCTCAGACAACTGTTGAGAGAATTGCTGCCAGTTCGCATTCACCACACTTAACTGACTAATGAGTTGATCTGTATGCATGGTTTCACGTAACGCCTGCAAACCATCTTTAATGCTAATGGAACTGATTCCTATCCCTTGATGACGATATTGTTGATCAACAGCCATTCCCACATCGGCCCAAGCGCCCCAGTTGACACTTAAACCTACTAAGCTTTGTTGATGACGTTGATGCACCAACGCATCCATAAACGCATTCGCCGCCGCATAGTTGGCTTGTCCGCCAGATCCCATTTGCGAAGCAATCGATGAGAATAACACAAAGTGATCAAGGTCATTATCTTGGGTTAACTCATGCAGGTTCCATGAACCGTGTACCTTCGCTGCAAATACGGCATTGAATGAATCAGCATCTTGTTTTAATAATGTCGCATCACGCAATACCCCCGCGCAATGGATAATGCCTTTAAGCGGCGCTTGCTTGGTATTAATTTCGTGCAAACACGCAGACAGCATCTCTCGCCTGCTCACATCAGCTGAGTACACTTGTACATTGACACCCTGCGATTGCCAACCTTGGATTGTCTCTTGAACCTCTTCACTCGGCGCGCGACGAGAGAGCAATGCCAACTCATTCGCACCTTGCTCAATCAAGTCTTGCGCAACCTCCCAGCCCAAACCGGATAAACCGCCCGTAACAAGATAACAAACGTCTGGTCGAATGCTTCCTACAGGTCGCATACCACTGACCTGATCTTTAAAGCTCACAATCACCTTACCTATCTGACGCCCTTTTTGTAGGTACGCTAGTCCATCACTGACTTGTTCAACGGGGTAGCTCACATACGGCAAAGACTTGATTTTGTTATCAGTCAACCAAGACACTACCCGCCGCAATAGGGCTGAACCGCTCTCTGGACTCGCCTGCATCATGCTGTCGATGGCCACAACGGTGTAATTGATATCAGAACGGTATGCATCCGCCTCTGACTCGCTCCAGATATCGCGTTTGGCCAATTCAATGAATCGCGCCTGTTGGCTGCAAGCATCAAAACTCGCAGCAATGAATCCCTCGCCGGTTAGCGAGTTCAATACCACGTCTACACCGCGCTGGTTGGTGTCTGCTAATAGTTGTTGTGAATAATCCAAACTACGTGAATCATAAATGTACTTCACACCCAAATTCTGTAAATAACGCCGCTTACGCACGCTACCTGCCGTGGCGTAAATCGTCGCACCCACGTGCTGCGCGTAACGAATGGCCGCTAGACCCACCCCACCGGTAGCCGCATGAATTAAAATCGACTCTCCCGCTTGTAGTTGCGCCACTTCACACAAACTGTGATGCACCGTCATCCATACCGCCGGAATAGATGCCGCCTCACAGTCGTTAAACTCTTCTGGTACGCGACACAGTGCTGCACTTGGCACCACCGCATTAGAACGTAATCCACCTGGCGCCATGCCTAAAACACGATCACCTACGGATAAATCGGTAACAGCTGCACCCACTTCGGTCACACGACCTGCTATATCACCACCCAGCTCTTTAAAGGAACCAGGATACAAACGCATCGCAATCAAGACGTCCCTGAAGTTTAGAGAACCCGCTAAGATGTCCACTCGAACGTCATCTGCTCCCAATGACTGATTTGAATCAACAGAGACAACGTCAAGATCATCCAACAACCCACTGTCGCGTGCCGTAATCTGGTACGAGTGTTGAGGCAGTTGAACTAAGGAACGCTTGGGTGCTTGGTAGCGACACAAGCGTCCTACAAACCGAGCGCCATCACAAATGACTTGTTGGTTCTCATGTTTTTCTTGATTTCTCTGAAGATGATTTGATAACTCATCTGCCCAAACATCATTTGTAGGCGCACTGAGATCAAGCAATTGACACTGTAACTCTGGATGTTCCGTTTGTATCACACGCCCCATGCCCCAGATAGTGGAGTGAGATAGATTTACTGGTAGCGTTAATGAGACATTCTGGACACCTTGAGTGACCAACCATAACGCTGGCGTAATAAACTCATTCTGCGTGGCACGTGACTCGCGGATAAATTGTAACAGCGTTTGCACCATATGAAGCGTAGATACAGCGGTGTCTTGCGAACGGTAAGCTGTGGTATTCGCATCTTTATCATTAGCATACAGACGTATCACATCCGTAATTTTCTCGTTCACCAAACTATCGAATAATAGCTCAAAATGTATTTTATTGGATAAATCTGACTCATAGGATATATCACTGTTTTTCTTGAACTGAGTGCTGTGACAAATACTAATCATATCCTTCGAGAATGCGTCAACAGATATGAGTTGATCAAGCATTGTCTGATTATCAGCAATCACCAAATAACACTCGTTATTATCATTT
Source organism: uncultured Gammaproteobacteria bacterium (assembly GCA_902581285.1). GTDB lineage: Bacteria > Pseudomonadota > Gammaproteobacteria > Coxiellales > Coxiellaceae > CACHNP01. The sequence goes on from CACHNP010000004.1 coordinate 9,185, forward strand.
TGGTTAATATTAACTCTTGGTATCGTAGTCTGATCATTTACACCGGACTGCTCTAGTTTGTCTGCATGGTTGTTATATTGATAAGCCACCTCACGCCACTGCCACTGGTAAAACCAGTCATTCACATCTTGTTTTAATCCCAAAACAGCTTCAATCTGCGTACGAGTCACACGCTGGCATTGCAAACCTTGTATAAGCCCAATAGCTCTACCTGATTTATCTAGAATAGATATAGATGCTTGCACATCTTGCTCACAAATACTCACCTCATCATAATCAACCCACACCCAAACACGGCTTCCCAGTCTTGAGGAGAGCTGCAGTGATTCGATTCCGACGGGCATCATCGCATCAATTGACTCAGTTGAATTTTGGGAGGCTATAGCAAGCCCCGCTGCTTGCAAACAACCATCCAGTAAAGCCGGATGCGCTAAATAATTTTCAGCATTGCCTTGAACTTGAACCTGTGCCAGCAAACCACTGTCTAATTCGAAACACTGCTTAATAACCTGAAAGTCCAAACCGTAACAAATACCATCACTGGATAATTGATTATAGAAATCAGTAATATCTTTATGCTCACCTTTCGCTTGATACGCCGGGATATTAATATGCAATGAAAAGTCAAATTCGGCAGGGGCTAATTGTGCCGCAGCATGCTGTTGCCACATTCCTGATTCTTGCTCACTGTAGACTGTGATGACATCAGACTCAATATCTGAAGACCGTATCACTTGTAGCTGAGATGATTTATCCTCATCTAATTTTAACGCACAATCAATTGAGATATTCTGCAAACTCATGCTTTGCTCGCTGTCGGCAAGAGCCGCCAGCATCAGCTCTATAAACCCGGCACCTGGAAAGATGACGTGACCAAACATCTGATGATCGTGCAAATACGCTTGATGATCGAGAGACAGTTGTGAATAATATATTTGATCATTACTCGCCGATACTAATTTAGATTGCAACAATGGATGGCTAAGTTGTTGTCCTGGCAACCGATCCAATTTACTTGACTGCTTAACCCAATACCGCTCTCGCTGAAACGGGTATGTCGGCAATAGCACTTTGCGCCGAAGATAGGGTTTATCATACTCAGTCCAATCAAGATCAACGCCTTGAGTGTACAGCCGGCCAACAGCAGTAAGCATGGATGACCAGTCGTTCGAGTTAATATCTCTAGATAATGATGCAACAAACTGTGCTTCCGAAAATGAGATCGATTGTTGAGCTAATCCAGTTAAGGTACCATCAGGCCCTAATTCTAGATAAATATCACAACCGGCCTGATCAATGGATTTGACACAGCCAGCAAAGTTAACCGCACTTAAAATATGCTCTACCCAATATTCGGATGTAATTTGATTCTCTTTGATAAAATCACCCGTCACATTAGATAGCAGCTTGATCAGTGGTGCTTTATATTCAATTTTATCCGCAATCGCTTTAAACGCATCACACATCGGCTGCATCAGTTTGGAATGAAATGCATGAGAGACGTAAAGCGGTATTACTCGTATTTCTTTTTCAACTAAAATGGATTTAATCTTTTTAATTTGTGATACTTTACCCGAGAGCACAATCTGCATTGGTGCATTGATGCCTGAAACCGACAAATCAAGATTATGATCTTTTAGAATCGTTTTTATAGTTTTAAGATCAGTAAGGGCTACCAACATGCTACCAACCGAAGGTAATCTCTGCATCAAGCGACCTCGATGATAAATGAGTGATAACCCGTCTTCTAAACTCATAATATTGGCAACCACTGCTGCCACGTACTCACCTACACTGTGACCACAAACAAAATCCGGTGCAACACCAAAGCTCAACCACAATTGTGCTAACGCATATTCAATCACAAACAATAACACTTGCGTGTGTTGGGTTTGTGCAATTAATGCGTCATCTTCACTCCGCCATACTTCATTAAATTTATAATCATGTTTATTTTCAAGGTGCCGCGCGCAGTGATTGATAATTTTTTTAAATACGGGATGGGTGCCATACAGTTCATGCCCCAATTTAATTCTTTGTGACCCTTGACCGGTAAACAACCAAGCAATTTTAGGTTTACTTTGATTAGTCACTTTATTTTGAATGAAATCTTTCGCTTGAAGCATGGAAAGCATATCGTCGATTGACTCACCCACTACAGCCAAGCGACGACCAAAGTGACTTCGTCCTACTCCTGCCGTATAGCAGATATCACCCAAATTAATCTTTTTCTCTTCTGCTATTTTTAAATAAGCCTGATATTGATTAATCTGCGCATCCAATGCTGCGTCACTCTTAGCTGACAGAGGTAGTACATGAAATGGCCTTTGCAGATCAGGCTTCTGCCTTTCTGGAACATGCGGCGCTTCTTCTAATATGACATGCGCATTAGTGCCACTAAATCCGAAAGACGTTACACCAGCGCAGCGTTTTTTTTCATCACTTATTTCCCAGGGCTCTTCGCCATTTGATAGCTTAATACCATCTCCTAATTGTATATTGCTATTCAATGCTTCAAAATGTAAATTGGCAACCCTACTTTTGTGTTTTAGCATCAACACCAGCTTAATTAACCCCGCAATACCCGCAGAAGCTTCTAAGTGGCCAATATTGGTTTTAACGGCACCAAGATATAGTGGATCATCTCTCATTCTATTTTTATTAAATACAAGATTTAATGCACCTAGCTCAATAGGGTCACCCAAAGTAGTGCCTGTTCCGTGCGTCTCAATAAAACTAATATCATTTGGTTGAAGTTTGGCTTGCTTTAATGCGGCGCGGATCACTTGTTCTTGCGAGGGACCGTTTGGCACAGTCAAACCACTGCTGGCACCGTCTTGATTCACCGCGCTACCACGTATCACTGCCCATATATTATCGCCAGCCGCTTGCGCATCCGATAGGCGTTTGAGCACCACCATGCCACAACCTTCTGATCTCACATACCCATCAGCAGAGTTATCAAAGGTTTTACATCGGCCGTCTTGAGCCAACATTTTTCCTTTACAGAAAGATACTGTGGTTGAGGGATCAAGAATGAGATTTACCCCGCCCGCCAATGCCATATCACACTCTTTTAAGCGTAAACTTTGACAAGCCAGGTGCACGGAGACTAAAGATGACGAACAAGCTGTGTCCACTACCATATTCGGTCCTTCAAACCCAAAGAAGTAAGACAATCTCCCAGAGGCTGTACTGTACGCATTACCAGTCGACGAATAGATTGTTTGGTAATCTATATTTCCCTGTTTGGCTATTAAATTCGCATAATCATTGCTGCACAGCCCAACATACACCCCAGTCTGCGTTCCTTTCAAATGATGAAGACTATAACCTCCTCGCTCCAAGGCACCGTGAGAGACTTCAAGTAAGACTCGTTGCTGTGGGTCCAATAGCTCCGCTTCTTTCGGACTGACTTGAAAATACCCCGAGTCAAATTGCGAAACATCACCAATAAACCCACCCTTAGTCACATACATTTTTCCCAAGGCACTTTTATCCTCACTAAAATAGGCTTGCCAATCCCAACGATCAGCTGGAATGTTTTCAATAGCATCTTTGCCATTAGTTAATAGCCCCCAAAAAGTCTCAGGGCTATTTGCTCCTCCTGGAAAGCGGCAGTCTAAGGAGACAATAGCAATGGCACCTTCTGAAACCATAGTAGATTGAGAGTATTTTTCTGACTGGTTCAATTTGGCTTTATTACTATAGAGAGTGGTTAACATGTAACCTGATAACATCTTCGTATTCGGACAATTAAACAATATTTGAGTATCTAATTCCAGATCATTACCTACCGCGCGCTTCACTCGATTCCTAAATTCCAATGCCATGAGTGAATCTAAACCCAAATCAAAAAATCCTTTATTAATATCAATCGTTTTGTAATTCTGGATCTGCAAAACATGAGCCAACTCTTCAGCAATGCGTTCTTGCAATAATTGTTGTGCTTGTTCTTGAGATAACTCAGACAACTGCTTTTTAAATGATTCATTGTCTTGATATCTGGATTGCTGTTTAACCACCAATGTCTGTAAATACGGTGGAACATGGCCATGAAAATCATTAAAACGTTGCCAATTCATCGGCATCACCGCTCGCTGAACGGGATAGGTATCCGATTGCAATAAATCAAAAAGAGCCGTAATACCTCCATGCGTGGTAATGGGTTCTATAAACGATTTTTTGTTGTTCTCAAATACCTTCAGCGCAGAACCGGTCTCGCTCCACGCGCCCCAATTAATGCTTAATCCTACTAACCCTTGTCTTCTTCGATAAGCAATCAGCTGATCTAAAAATACATTCGCTGCTGCGTGGTTCGATTGACCACCAGGCCCCATGATTGCCGCCAGTGAAGAGAACACCACAAAATGATCAAGCGCCATATCTTCAGTTAAACAATGAAGGTTCCAAGCGCCTTGCACTTTAGGAGCAAAGACCGTTCGATAACTCTCCGCCGTTTGATTACTAATCGTGGCATCGCTGAGTAATCCCGCTGAATGAAACACTCCGCGTATAGGAGATGCCTTTTGAATTAGTGATATTACAATAGATAATGCTGTATAATCACTCACATCAACTGAGTAAAAACTAACACACACACCCTCTTTTTCCCATGCAACGATATCACTTTCAATAGCATCACTGGCCTGCCTTCGAGACAGCAACGCAATGGATCTTGCTCCTTGACGAATCAATTCACGACAAACCTCATACCCAATACCGGATAAACCTCCCGTAATCACATAGGTTCCTTCTGATTGGATGGCACCTATCGGACTCACACCGGCATGCTCACCCAATGTAACAATCACCTTGCCAATGTGTTGAGCCTGTTGCAAATACGTCAACGCTTGAGGTGCTTGCTCTATCGGGTAGGTCACATATGGACATGGCGTGATATCATTCTCGTCGATAAAAGAGACCACCTCTTTCAGTAGCTGACCACCCCACTGCGGATCATTCTTCACCAATTGATCCAGTGGCACTATCTGGTAGTCAATATCAGAGCGTACTTGCGCCACGTCTTCAGTAGTCCAGATGTCACGCTTGGATAGCTCAACGAATCGGGCTTGCTTCGCACAGACGGACAAACTGCCTTTAACAAAACCGGGCCCTGTTAAGGTATTAAGTACAACATCAACACCCTGCTGATCCGTATCACTTAACATCTGCTCTACAAAACTCAATGAACGGGAGTCGTAGATATGCCTAATCCCTAAAGATGCCAAATAACTTCGCTTGTGAGAGTGACCTGCTGTCGCATAGATATCTGCGCCAATCGCTTGAGCATAAGCTATAGCTGCTAAGCCTAAACCACCGGTAGCCGTATGGATTAAGATTTTTTCACCTGAGCGTAAATTCACAACCGTTTTAAGGCTATGTAAGACCGTCATCCACCCTGTTGGTATGCTGGCAGCTTGGCAAAAATTGAGTCTATGTGGCATGGAATGAACAAGACATTCTAACAAGACAACCGAACTACTCAGTCCGCCCGATGCAATACCTAATACCGCATCCCCCACTTTAACTGACGTTACAGCACTGCCCACTTCCGACACAATACCGGCAATATCCCCGCCAAGCTCAACATAATCACCTAGATACAATCGCATAGCGATTAAAATGTCTCTGAAGTTCAGCGATGATGCTTTGATAGAAACTTTAACCTCATTCTCCAGCAGCTCCGTTGAATCAATGGATTTAACCATAACATCCGAAATCAGCCCAGTATGATTTGCTACCAGAGAGAAATCACTTTTAGGTAAATTAAGCGAAGGATTGGTGTTGTGTTTAACTCGACATAACCGCCCAACTAAGCAACCCTTATCATGCACCTTAAATTGATTTTCATCACTTAGACTGGCAATGCAATTTGATAAAACGTGGCACTGATTCTGAGCAGTACTGGAGCAAGGTATATCAACGATCTTGATCGTCACATCAGAAAACTCAGTCTGCGCACTTCGAATCAATCCCCAAATCGCACTTTGAATTAATCCAGACTCAGTTATATCAGCTTGATGTGCCCCTTGGGTCATCACAATCACTTTAGGCATCGAAGCTAACGTGCCTTCGCGATGAGCTTGAACCAGTGCTTGTATTAAATACAGCAAAGATAACGTGTTCGTTTCTACTGCTTGCGGTAAGCCTGATCCATTTCCTATAATAGAATCACTCTCAGAAGTTGCACAAAAAACAACGCTTTTAATATCCTGATTAATAGGATTATCAAACAGGGTTGAATAGTCTTCTCTATTATTGATGGCTATTTGAATAACATCAGACTCTTGATTGTATTGCTGCCCCATAAAAACAGATTGTGCCACTTTTCCTTGAGAGCAAAAAAGTGAAGTAAGATTATTTAAATTTTGTTTATCTTGACCCAAAATTAGAGTAATTTGTTTGTTTTGAGCATCCTTAAATGTGGATCGAATATCAAAATCAGGAGATAACTGCGTTATTAACACCGGTTGTGACAATGTACTATTGTTATCATTACCAACAAAAGTACTGTGTTGGAATCCAGCTGTTTTTAATGTGTCAGTCCACTGCAACTCAGATAATAATGGATAATCATCTCTCACTGCATCATCAAAGCGCCACCAACCATCTAAAAGACCAAAGGTCAGGTCAGCAAATAACGATCGTTCAGTTCCCTCCAACAACATCATTATACCACCCGGAACCATCAATCGACTCAGGTAAGTTAGGGTGTGTTGAATATTTTTTGTCGCATGCAACACATTCGCTGCAATAACCACATCATACTGTTGCAGTGTAAATCCTTGTGATTCAGGGTCTTCTTCCAAATTCAAGGCTTGATAGTGCACAAATGGGTAATCTTTAAATTGGCTTTTTGCCTGATCAAAAAAACCACTCGATATGTCCGTATAGATGTAATCCGTCTGTTCAGGATTGAGAAGAGGCAAAAGATGCAACGTGGTTCCACCACGACCGGCCCCTACTTCCAATATGCGCAAACGTCTGTTTTTTGGCCATGACTTTTGTAGCTGTTCTAATGAAGTACTTAGTAGCTCATTAGAGCGAGCATACACAGGTGACTCTTGATATAGACGTGTAGCTGACACACCTTCTTCTTCTTTGAAGAGTAAATCTAAGGGATCAGCACGACCTTGCCAAATATCTTCCAAACATGACCCGGTGCGATATAATAAACCCAGTTCGATATTCAATTCAGGGTAGGCTTCTATCAACTCATCAATCGTGTCCGTGTTACAATCAAGTGACTTGAGCAACTTAAATTCTCTGTCCACTATTTTAAAATAGCCTGACTCCACCAGTGTATTCAGCAAATAAGTGATCAGTCGACGGTGTATTTGTTGTATACGTCCACGCTGCATAAACTCATCTAAGCTAATGCTTTCACCCATCGTCAACCTCAAGTCTAGAGCTTGAAAGGACTTCAAAACATACGATAAACCTAAAGCATGTATACGTAACGGTAGTGATTTATCCGAAAGGATAGTAGATATACTGTGACTAGCAGGCGACGTTTTCTCTTGCGCTAAGCCTGACATATCAAACGCTTCCAGTAACTGACAAGGTGACCAGCTATTCACATCGCGATGTTCTATCCACTCCCACTGATAAAACCAATCACTCATATCTTGTTTTAAGCCTAGAACGGATTCTAATTGAGATTGAGTAACACGCTGACATTGCAGGCCTTGTACCAGCCCGATTGCTTTACCAGATTCATCTAGAATTGACATAGATGCTTGCGCACCTTTATCGCTGATAATAACATCATCAAAATCAACCCACACCCAAACGCTCTGACCAAGACTAGAGGAAAGCTGCAGTGATGCTATTCCCACGGGCATCATCGCATCAATTGACTGACTTGAATTTTGAGAGGCTATAGCCAGCCCTGCTGCTTGCAAACAACCATCCAGCAAAGCGGGATGCGCTAAATAATGTTCAGCATTACCTTGAACTTGAATCTGTGCCAGTAAACCGCTATCTAATTCGAAACATTGCTTAACAACCTGAAAGTCAGGGCCGTAATAAATACCATCTCTGGATAATTGATTGTAAATTTTAGTGATGTCTTTAGACTCAGCTTTCTCTTGATACGCCGGGATATTAATATGCAATGAAAAGTCAAGTTCCTCAGAGGCTAATTGTGCCGCAGCATGCTGTTGCCAAGTTCCTGTTTCTTTCTCACTGTAGACTGTGATGACATCAGCTTCACTATCTGATGATCGTATCACTTGTAACTGAGAAGATTCATCCTCATCTAATTTTAACGCGCAATCAATTGAGATATTCTTTAAGCTCAAGCTTTCTTGCGTATCAGCTAGGCTTGCCAGCATCAGCTCTATAAAGCCTGCACTGGGAAATATCACGTGTCCAAAAACCTGATGATCATGTAAATACACTTGATGATCGAGAATCAGTTGGGAGTGATACACTTGGTCTTTACTAGCAAATGATTGTTTGGAATTGAGCAAGGGATGACTGAGTATTTTTCCTGGAAAACTATTAGACTTATTTGACTGCTTAACCCAATACCGCTCGCGCTGAAACGGATACGTCGGCAACATCACCTTTTGACGAAGATAAGATTTATCGTATTCTTGCCAATCTATATTGATACCTCGACCGTACAACTTGACTACGGTATTGAGAATTGTCTGCCAGTCGTTGGCAGAGTCTTCTCTCGATAAAGAAGCCACAAACTGTGCACCTGAGCTTGAAAATGTTTGTTGAGCTAATCCAGTTAATGTATCATCAGGCCCAAGCTCTAAGTAAACATCACAACCAGCCTGATCAATTGATTTGACACAACTGGCAAAATTCACCGCACTTAAGATATGCTCAACCCAATAGTCAGCGGTAATTTGATTGTCTTTGATAAAGTCGCCCGTTACATTAGAAAGCAACTTGATCTGTGGCGCTTTAAATTCGATAACACTTGCGATAGCCTTAAAATCATCACACATTGACTGCATCAGCTTAGAATGAAAGGCATGCGAAACATTAAGCTGTATTACTCGTATTTCTTGTTTCGTTAAAATAGACTCGAGTTTTTTGATTTCTGTTCTATCACCTGATAGCACAATCTGCCTTGGTGCATTAATGCCAGCAATGGACAAATCAAGATTATTATCTTTGAGAATACATTTGACGGTTGTGAGATCAGCAAGCGCCAGCAACATACCGCCACCAGCAGGCAGGCTTTGCATCAATCGACCGCGATGATAAATAAGCGTGAGCCCATCTTCAAAACTCATCACCCCAGCAATAACTGCTGCTACATACTCACCTACACTATGACCACAGACGTAGTCTGGCTTCACACCGAAGCTTAACCATAATTGTGCTAAGGCATATTCCACCACGAACAATAATACTTGCGTGTGTTGCGTTTGCGCTATTACTTCTTCATCTTCGTTTTGCCAGATCGTATTGAAATCATAATCGTGTTTTTCTTTAAGATACTGAGCACATTGATAAATCGATTGTTTAAATACCTGATGGGTGTCATACAAATTATGACCCAGATTGATTCGTTGAGACGCCTGCCCTGCAAACAGCCAAGTTATTTTAGGTTTACTTTGATTAGTCACTTTATGTTGTATAAAGTCTCTGGATTGAAGTTTAGCAAGTATGCTTTCAACTGAATCACCCACCACTGCTAGTCGATAATCAAAATGAGCTCTACCTATTCCAGCCGTATAACAAATATCGCCCAAATCAACTTGATCAGCATCTACTATCTTTAAATAATCCTGATATTGAGCTACCTGTGCCTCTAACGCCGACTTATTTTTTGCTGATAGCGGTAGTACATGCAATGGTCTTTGCATATCAGACTGCTTACGTTCTGGATTCTCTGGCGCTTCTTCTAATACCACATGCGCATTGGTGCCGGTAAAACCAAAGCTACTAACTGCCGCAATGCGTGTGTTATTTCCAGATAACCAGGGTTGCTTTTCTACCACAACCTCCAACGCTTGACTTGACATATCAATGTTAGGATTGATGTTATCAACGTGTAAATTGGCCGGGATCTGTTGATGCTTTAATGCCAAAGTGGCTTTAATCAAACCGGCCATACCAGCAGCAGCTTCCAAATGCCCGATATTGGATTTCACTGATCCCAATTTGATAGGCGCTTGTCTTCCTACACCATAAACAGCTTGGATAGCGCGACACTCAATGGGATCGCCCAAACTCGTGCCCGTACCGTGGCACTCTATAAACCCAACGTCTTCTGCTTTAACCTGAGATGATTGCAAAGCTTGTTGTATCAGCTCTCGCTGTGACTTCCCACTGGGCGCGGTAAAACCGTTACTGGCGCCGTCTTGATTAATGGCGCTGCCTTTGATTATAGCCTGAATGTCATCACCGTCGCGTAGCGCATCAGACAAACGTTTTAACAACACCACGCCACAGCCTTCGGATCGAACGTATCCGTCGGCTTGATCAGAAAAGACTTTACAACGTCCATCACTCGCCATCATCTGTGCTTGAGAAAATGCAATAGTGAGCTCAGGATCTAGAATAACATTCACGCCGCCAGCAATGGCAAAGTTGCACTCGCCTCTTTGTATGGAACCTACCGCTTCATGCAAGGCAACCAATGATGAGGAACATGCTGTATCCAGCACCATCGCGGGACCGGTTAGCCCCAAACAATAGGAAAGTCGACCGGCTAAAGCACTGAGCGCACCCCCAGTGCCGAGATAAGCATCAATACTGTTCTCATCACTGTGTTGACTGAAGAGCTTAGCGTAGTCTTGAGTAGCCGCACCGATAAATACTCCGGCTGCTTGTTCACGTAAGCTGCCGGGATTGATGGCTGCTAACTCCAATGCTTCCCAGACGACTTCTAACAATAGGCGCTGTTGCGGGTCCATGCTGCGTGCTTCTTTAGGACTGATATTAAAAAAGCTCGCATCAAAATGATCGATATCATTTAAAAAGCCACCCCACTTTGTGGTCATTTTGCCAGGCTGTGAAGCGGTGCTGTAGTACTGCTGAACATCCCATCTCGCTGAAGGCACTTCAGTGATGGCATCAACACCCGTTATTAAATTCTGCCAAAAAGCGTCAATATTATCAGCACCAGGAAAACGACACCCCATGCCAACGATAGCTATAGATTCCTGCTGATAAGTTCTTTTTTGTGTGAGGGAGATAGATGTACTGCTCTTTTCTACGAGTCCTAATAGCTCTGCTAAATAGGTTGACAGCGATGCAATAGAAGCATGATCCCAAAAGATAGCCGGATTAATCTCATGACTCAACCAACGGCTCAGCATATCACTGGCTTCAACGGTGGCTATCGAGTCCAAGTTTAAGTCCATAAAGGCTGACTCGTGATTGATATTTTCTTCATTGATCCCTAATCGTGATGCCAACCAACTTTTTAATTGCTGCTCGATAATTTCTTGAGAAGTAGGTAGTTCGTTTGGCACAATTAAAATATGATCATCAGGCGCATACCAACTGTATAGTACATTAATATCTGAATCCAGAAAGGCTTGCTTTGTTTTACGTCGCTGAATTTTACCGCTAGTAGTTTTGAAAATTTGATCAGGTTCAAGCATAACAATGCATGATACAGAAAGACCTACTTGACATGTTACAGCCTCTAGTATTGCTAAAACAATATCATAATAAGTATCCTTGAGGAGACTTTGCTTTACCTCAATAACAACACCTAGATTTTCATTATTGTTCTTTTGATAAGAAAATGCAGCCAACCTACCCTTCCTGATTGCCATATGAGAACCTTGAACAACATACTCAATATCCTGCGGCGCATAATTACGCCCTCGGATAATAATCATATCTTTTAAGCGTCCAACAATATACAGCTCACCTCCTTGCAAAAAACCCAAGTCTCCAGTACGGAGAAAAGGCCCTTTACCATCCGCTGTGTATGCATAAAATACTTCCTTAGTAGCTTCCTCATTATCCCAATAGCCAGATGAAACACTTTCCCCCTTGAACCAGACCTCTCCAATTTCACCATCTTCAACTACTTTGTTATCGTTAACACAACGCAGCTCATGTTTTTCTATTGATTTCCCACAACCCACATGTTTTTTTGAAAAGTCATCCTCAGCACATTTAGCAATTTTAAAAGGCGTCTTATATAGTGCACAAGTAGATGCAACTGTGCATTCAGCCATACCATATAAACCAAAAAAAGCATCGCATGAAAAACCATGTTGATCAAACCTATGCATAAAAGAACAAATGGAATTATAATTTATTGGTTCTGCGGCATTAACAGCAATTTCCCAAGTGCTTAAGTCCAAACCATGCGCTTGTTCAGTGGTGATTTTTTCAGCGCTATATGCATAGGCAAAATCGGGCGCACAACTAATGGTCCCGCGATATTTAGATATCGCCTTAAGCCAGAGATAGGGGGTTCTGATAAATATATAAGGTGAAAAGAAAACCGTTTCAAACTCTGTGTAAAAACCTTGGAATAAACCTATCACCAATCCCATATCATGGAACTGCGGACACCACGTTACCATGACCGTATCACGATGGTGACGAAAAGCTGTTTTAAGTCCCTCAGAGTTCGCCATGAGATTCACATGACTCACCATCACCCCTTTCGGATTGCCTGTGGATCCTGATGTGTATTGCAGAAAAGCTAAACCTTGTGAGCTGGGCGTTATGATTATACTTTCGGATACGGAATCATTAATAAAACTGGTCGATACTACCTTGGCTTTAAGTAACACTAATAATGAACTGCCCTGAAAAGCATTGTTGTCAACTTGTGTTAAAACCGCCATTTGAATCTCATCTGTAATATTATCACTCAAAATGTCTCGGATATCGTCATCACACAGCACCACAGCAGGTGTACAGTTACGTGACAACAGCTCCAGCCGTTTGACGTTTTGTACCAGCCGGCTCCTACCAGGCGGATACGCCGGCACCGCAATGACGCCCGCATACAAACAGCCAAAAAAAGCACAGATAAATTCTAAACCGGGTGGGTACAACAAAAGAGCTCGATCGCCGGGCTTTGCTTCAGCTTGTAATCGAGCCGCAATCGCCAGGGCTCGCTGGTGCAACTGACCATAGGTTAAGGTCAACTCTTCTTTGTCACCGTCAACTAAAAAACGATAAGCTATTTTATCACCACTGACCTGCGCTCTATCGCGCAAAATATCGACAAAAGTACGGTCATCCATGTGCCAATCCTATGAAATACAAGCAATATTAGAATTAAAACCATATCAAAAAACTCGATAACAAGACACTTCTAAACAGAAAATCGGAGCCCAAAAAAACTCGCTACTCTCAACCCGGGCAAAGCAAGTTGAAACGAGGTACAATACCAGTTACCATGACGCATTTGACACAAGGCCAGACACATGAGCGAACACCACCAACATGCAGACCCCATCCTCGTTGAATTCCTTCAAAAACAAAATAACTTGGAACAAAAACACAACCTCGCAAGCTATGAGAACGGGTCTTTAAACACCGAAACCGCAAACTTAACATTTGCCAAAACTGGGAAAGCTACCATCACCGCTAAAGTGCAAGTGATAGGCACTTTTACAACCTCACAAAATCAATGGCAATGGTCATGGGGAAACACCAGTGTCTCTGAAAACCTAAAACAACATGCCCACCAACTAAAGAAACACTTTCAGTCTATTGGCGCTGAGCACATGCTACAAGACCATTTGGATGGCAACGAACAAATGGTAGTAGAAATTATGGCTATTGCCACGCACGTACTAGATACAAAAGGCGCATATCGTCATGTCGACGATGACACCATCACTTACATGGCTATCATGGAGATAACCTCTGAAAATAGCCCCACCTAAGCGAAAAGTTTTTACTCTAGAGATACATGGTTGAAAGCGCGAAGAGATCTAAAGCAGGGATTCCTTTTTATTTTGACACCACACATTTTAACGCTAATCAAATAAGGCAAAAAGTCAGTCGTTATTAGCAACAAGGACAAGGCTTGTTAGCTTCCTCACTGTCACCTGATAAGTGCTTGTACGCCACATCATAATTGGCCCGCGCACTCCAGATGTGAACAACGGAAAACACAGCAGTTAGAGCGAATAACGCTATATTCAAATAAGGCACATCGTCGACTTTAGCCCCCGAAACACTCTCTGCAATGGTAGCGATAGTAATAGGAAGCGCAACCCTATTCAAAGAACACGAAAAAGCACAAGCAAGCGCACCTAACTGAACTACCCACGGTGATAACGGCTCCTCTGACAACTCAGCATCTGTTTTTTTTCTATATCTATTGTGATTTGAAATACTAAAGTGAGCTATGGTATCAAAGATATCAACCACCAGCATTCCACTTCCCACGAAAATAATTAAATTCGAAGAAGCGGGCTCACTGGAGTGCATAAAAATAGACAATGAGTAACGACGAAGCATCAGAACCAAATTTGTATTTTGAAAAACACTATTCAATCCATCAAACGTAACATTCACGAGACTTTGGGCTTTCTTTTTATCACATGCACTAAAAAAACGACAACATCGATTTCTCGACACACTTTTGATTTTATCTCGCTGAATTATTGTCGATGATTTTTTTTGCTCTTGGTTACCCACAGCAATAACCGTGTTCGATATTTCATCAGCACTAGACTTTCGTTCGTTGATAAATGTGGAATACCCATCGTCATCAAAATGACTTTCACATTTTTGGCCTCTATTAATTGAACGCATTTTTGACGCTCTATCATTATCCGACAATGGCAAAGTTGAGTTAGTACGGCTGTCCGACTTTTCTATCTGACGTGCAACTTGTCCATGCTTACCATGATGACAACACTTGCTTGAGCAACACGACTTTGCGCACTTTTTTCTTTGACCTCGCGTGTTGCCCACCAATGGCAGTTTCGCTTGAGTTTGAGCTGAACCAATAAAATCATAAGAGCTACCTACAAGCAAACTTGATTTAGTCTGATTAGTAGAATCAACACTTCCCTCGCCTGAAAAAGAAGGCGTGCCACCTACTTCAGGTTGGTCTCTCATTTTCTGATAATTCGCTGAATTAAGCGTCTTCATTATATAACCCCTTGAAAAACATATATTTTGATGTATAACAGTCGTTGACAACATGTTAGTTTGTGTTACAATATAACACTTAAAAGAGAAGTGCAACCTTTTTCACATCGGAAGACCCATTATGAGCAAAAGCTTAAAAAACGCCAGAATCTATTGCGAAGAAAATAAATACCGCTTCACTGAGCCACGAGAACGTGTACTTAAAACACTCCTTAACCACAATAAACCGATGGGTGCTTACGACATCATAAAAGCACTGTCAACCAAGCAACATCAAGTGAAACCAGCCACGGTCTATAGAGCCATTGATTTTTGGCAGCAACACGGCTTTATTCACAAAATAAACAGCCTAAACTCATACACGGCTTGCTGCCACGAGCACGCCCACACCCATTCTTTTATCGCTATCTGCGACTGGTGCAACGAGTCATTTGAATTAGCAGACGACGAACTACCAGACACAGTGATTAACGCACTGCAAAAAAATCACTTTCTATTAAAGCAATCCACAACCGAACTACACGGGCAATGCAAACGATGCGAGCGCGCTTGACGGCTTTCAAATCACACCAAAGCGCAACAGGTACTTTTTGTTAGTAAATAAATGATGACCCGAACTACCTGCGAACAAAATCAAGACGAGCCCAATCACCCATGATCGCGTAATCTTGTTCAATGAAGCGTGAGGCATAAGCGGCTCGTACTTTAGGTATCTCTTGAACTCGCAAACCGGATAAAATACAGACCCCTTTCGGCTTTAATAGGTCAAAAAATCGAGGTTCTAATTCAACTAGCGGCACTGATAAAATATTTGCGAGCAGCACGTCAATCGAGCCGACAGCCATTTCATCCACTAATGACAAATCAAAATCGCGACCCAAATTAAATGAATTTAAACGGGCATTGATTTGCGTCGCATCCAACGCATCTTGTTCTATATCCGTTGCAAACACATGCGCCGCCCCCAATCGCAAAGCAGCCAAGGTCAAGATACCGGTTCCACAACCATAATCACAAACCGTTTTTTCTTCCACTGGGCACTGAGTTAACCACTGCAAACAAAGCTGTGTTGTTGGATGCGTGCCTGAACCAAATGCGCTCCCAGGGTTGATCTCAAGCTTTAACTGATCACTCTCACACACACAATCAGTCCCTTGAGGATAGACCCATAAGCGATTGTTGATCAACAGAGGCTCAAACTGTGCCTGCGACATCGCAACCCAATTTTGATCAGAAAGCAAGCGAACATCCCACTGACTCGAGGAAAACTGCGGGTGATTCGACACGATTCTTTTTATGATTTGATCACAATCGGCGTCCTCGGAAAAAAGTGCCTTTAAGCACCACCCTGGGAACGACTCAGATTCATCAGAAGCATCGCAATCAGCACCCAAGGGCTGCAACTCAATTGATAATGCGCCATGCACGTGCATGATTTCAGACAGAAAGTCACTTTCTTCATCAGTGACGACACAATAGATTTCTTGAAAACTCACAAAGCCCACCCAAAGAAAACATTAACTCTTCATCAAATCGAGCTTCTTTTCAAGATAATGAATACTCTGCCCACCTTCACGAAACGCAGGGTCATTAATTAAATCAACGTGCAATGGAATATTGGTTTTAATACCCTCAACCACAATCTCAATCAACGCGTTATCCATACGATTCAACGCAATCTCTCGTGACCGACCATGAGTGATCACTTTCCCCACCATTGAATCGTAATACGGAGGAACACGGTAACCGCTGTAAAGGTGGGAGTCGACCCGCACACCTTTTCCGCCAGGCGCATGATAGTGCGTCACTTGACCTGGGCAGGGTAAGAAATTGCGAGGATCTTCAGCATTAACGCGACACTCAATCGCATGACCATTAAACTCAATATCTTCCTGCTTGTACTTGAGCG
Organism: uncultured Gammaproteobacteria bacterium; assembly: GCA_902581285.1. Classification (GTDB taxonomy): domain Bacteria; phylum Pseudomonadota; class Gammaproteobacteria; order Coxiellales; family Coxiellaceae; genus CACHNP01. The sequence continues at coordinate 26,157 of CACHNP010000004.1, forward strand.
GCTCACCGGAGGCAATTAAAAGCTGCTGTCGAACAATATCGATACCCGTGATCATCTCAGTCACAGGGTGCTCTACTTGTATTCGAGTGTTCATTTCAATGAAATAAAATTCACCGTCCTCGTATAAAAACTCAAACGTACCAGCGCCTCGGTATTTTATACCCAAACACGCTTGTGTACACAAAGACCCTATTTTTTCTCGCTGCTCAGGAGTGATACCTGGTGCCGGAGCCTCTTCAATCACCTTTTGATGACGTCGCTGCATAGAACAGTCACGCTCACCTAAATGAATGGCGTTACCGTGCTCATCACACAAAACCTGAATTTCAATGTGACGCGGGTTTTGTAAAAACTTTTCCATATAAACTTCGTCATTACCAAACGCCGCCGCAGCCTCTGTTCGTGTCATCGCAATAGAATCAAGCAAATCAGCTTCATTGTGCACTACTCGCATTCCACGACCACCGCCACCACCAGACGCTTTGATAATAAGAGGAAAGCCAATCTTTCGCCCTAGCTCCAAGTTGACTTCATCATCATTGCCCAACGCGCCATCGGAGCCCGGAATACACGGAATACCCAATTCTTTCATCGCACTGATCGCAGAAACCTTGTTACCCATAATTGAAATGGTTTCAGCCTTCGGCCCGATAAAAACAAAATCACTCTTCTCAACTTGCTCAGCGAAATCCGCATTTTCAGCCAAGAAACCATAACCGGGGTGAATAGCGTCAGCATTAGCAATCTCCGCAGCACTGATTACGGAGGGAATATCCAAATAACTGTCCTGCGCATTCGGCGGGCCTATGCACACCGCTTCATCAGCCAACTTTAAATGCATCAAATCTTTATCAGCTTGCGAATACACAGCAACTGTCTTGATACCTAATTCGCGACAAGCGCGACAAATTCGCAATGCAATTTCACCACGATTTGCAATCACCACTTTTTCAAACATAGATTATCCTTCTGGATCAATAACAAACAAAGGTTGATCGTATTCAACAGGCTGTCCATTTTCAGCTAGACGAGCACTCACAATGCCGGCGTGTTCGGCTTCTATCTTGTTGAACATTTTCATGGCTTCAATCAAGCACAACGTGTCACCAACTTCGACCCGATCACCAACAGCAACAAAGGGTTTGGCACCCGGGGTTGACGCTAAATACAATGTTCCCACCATAGGGGATTTTTGTGTGATACCATCATCAACCGCTACGGTTTCAGGAGCGCCCGCAGATGCTTGCTCTACTGCAGCAGCCGGACTCGGCGCCACCGCGGCAGCAACAGGGGCTGCTGGAGCGACAACAGTTTGCGCCACTTGGCCCGACGGATAGCAACTGATTCTAACCGTCTCTTCGCCTGATTTAACTTCTAATTCACCCACACCGGTTTCTTTAACCAGCTCAATTAACTTTTTGATACGTCTAGTATCCATAAATTCACCTCAAATCATCTAAAAATGAGCAATATTAACCCAAACAAACCGAAAGTATAACAAAAAAAATAGCAAATTGCACGATAACTGAAAATAATGCATTTTAGACGCCTTTTCGAAACATCTAGATCAAATAAGTAGGCATAAACAGAAGTGCCTGAAGGAGGGAAGACAAGAAAAAATCTTGCGCATTGTACCAGGTATTAAACCTAACAACAAACCTTTACCCACCTTCAACATGACAGAAATCAAATTACAAAGCAGATCAGCGCGCCATTTTTCTCAAGACATAACGTAGTATGCCACCGTGACGATAGTAATCCGCCTCATTTTCAGTGTCGATTCGGCTCAACAACGGGGTTTCTACAACCCCCCCGTCATTTTGCGTTATCCGCATCGTCAATTGCATACCCGGCTTAAAGTCACCTTCAATACCAATAATTGATATTGCTTCTTCTCCAGTTAAGCCCAAACTTTTACGCGTGACACCCGAATCAAATTGCAATGGCAACACACCCATCCCAATCAAATTAGAACGGTGAATACGCTCAAAGCTCTCGGCAACAACGGCTTTAACACCTAGCAACAACGTTCCTTTTGCTGCCCAATCACGAGACGAACCCGTTCCATACTCTTTACCGGCCAACACAACCAAAGGCACACCCGCAGCCTGGTATTCCATGGCAGCATCATAAATTGAAGACTGCTCTCCTGTTAACCAGTTTCGAGTATAACCGCCCTCAACACCTGGCAGCATTTCATTTCGGATACGTATATTAGCAAACGTGCCGCGCATCATCACCTCATGATTGCCACGCCGCGAACCATATGAATTAAAATCAGACAAAGCAACCCCAGCTGCTTTCAAATACGCTCCCGCGGGGCTGTCTTCCTTAATCGCACCAGCCGGTGAGATGTGATCGGTTGTGACACTATCACCCAATAAAGCTAACACTCTCGCATTTTTAACATCCTCTAGCGGATCAAGATCCATCCCCATACCTTGGAAAAATGGTGGGTTCTTCACGTACGTGGAGTCAGGCCACTGGTATGTTTGCTCTCCAGTCACCTCAATCGCCTGCCACTCTTCAGTTCCTTCATCAACGCCCGCATACTCACTGGCAAACATCCCTTGCCCGATACAGGCTAATGCATCTTGTATCTCCACTTGAGACGGCCAGATATCCTTCAACATAACCGGCTCGCCCTGCTGATCAACACCCAGTGGCTCGGCATACATGTCGTGGCGAATTGTTCCCGCAATCGCATATGCCACCACCAACGGTGGCGAAGCTAACCAATTGGCCTTCACCAAAGGATGAATTCGCCCCTCAAAGTTTCGATTTCCAGACAACACAGAACAGGCCATGATATCATTTTCTGCTACCGCTTTTGCCACATCGTCCGGCAAAGGGCCTGAGTTACCAATACAAGTAGTACAGCCATAACCCACTAAGCCAAAACCAAGCTGATCCAAGAACGGGGTTAAACCTGCTTTATCTAAATATTCAGACACCACCTTGGAACCAGGAGCCAACGAGGTCTTGACCCAATCTTTCTTCACCAAGCCTTTCTCAACCGCTTTCTTTGCAACCAAACCTGCCGCCAGCATCACCGATGGATTTGAGGTATTAGTGCAACTTGTAATGGCCGCAATTACCACGGCACCATGCGAAAGCGTGGTTGTTTCGTCTAGCGGATACACCTTGCTCATTTCGTCCTGCTTACCAAAAAACTCCGCCACTTCTTTGCTTTTTTCGGGCAAATCAGCCATCAGTACTTTATCTTGAGGGCGCTTTGGACCAGCCAAAGACGGTTTAACGGTGCTTAAATCCAATTCTAACGTATCAGTATACCTAGCCACTTCATCAGAACGCCACAGACCCTGCGCCTTAGCATAAGCCTCAACCAACGCAACAGTTTCAGAGTCCCGATTACTCAAACGCAAGTATTTTAAAGTTTCTTCATCAATCGGAAAAATACCGCAGGTCGCCCCATACTCTGGCGCCATGTTACTCAACGTGGCGCGGTCAGCAAGCGGTAAATCAGCCAGCCCCGGACCAAAATACTCAACAAACTTACCCACAACCCCATGCTGACGCAACATTTGAGTCACCGTCAAAACCAAGTCTGTTGCCGTAATCCCTTCCCCAAGCTGCCCAACCAACTTGAATCCAACCACATCTGGTATTAACATCGATACAGGCTGACCAAGTAGAGCGGCTTCAGCTTCAATACCACCAACACCCCAACCAAGCACGCCCAAACCATTTACCATGGTGGTATGACTATCAGTTCCCACCAAGGTATCCGGAAAAGCAAATTCTCGCCCGTCTACTGTTTTGGTCCAAACGGATTTAGCAAGATACTCTAAGTTGACCTGATGACAAATCCCCGTACCCGGAGGAACCACAGAAAAATTTTCAAACTTTTTCTGCCCCCACTTTAAAAATGCATAGCGTTCAAAGTTTCTCTTCATCTCCAGTTTAACATTCAAATCGTACGCATTTGGCGCCGCAAAAGAGTCAACTTGAACCGAGTGATCAATAACCAAATCAACCGGACACAATGGATTAATCATGGAAGCTGGCCGGCCTAAAGCAACCATGGCATCGCGCATAGCAGCTAAATCAACAACCGCTGGAACGCCGGTGAAGTCCTGCATCAAAACACGCGCAGGGTGATAGGCAATTTCATGACTTGAAGCCCCTCGATCCAGCCAATTGACAAAAGCGCGAACATCATCAGCGGTCACAGTAACACCATCTTCATGTCGTAAACAGTTCTCCACCAACACTTTAAGTGAAAACGGCAAACGAGAGATACCCTCCAAACCATTTTTTTCTGCCGCCTTAAGATCATAATAATGAAACGTTTTTCCCTCTACTTCAAAGCTTGCCAAACAGCTGAAACTATCATTACTCATCAACAAATCCCCTCATACATTAACAATGACGCTATTCTAATATGAATACACCGGAAACTAAAGTCGAAACAAAAAACTGATGAAATTTGACACTACAAATCAAAAAATAGACAAAAAAAACCGCTGACCTTGATAACAAGAAGTCAACGGTGTCGAATAAATGGAGCCCGGTTAAACTAAGCGGCGTCCCTTATTTCCTGCAAAGAGACATCAAAGTGTCTCAAAAGGTCCGTGTAGAACAGCGGTGCATTGGGCTTTAAGCGAACTAAATTTTCACGGTAAATTTCCAATTGCTCCTCATTAGCATAACCAACTATGATGGCCTGACAAGCATAAACCTGCTCTTTGATCGCGTCAGTCAGTAAATGAGCCGGCTTGCCATTAACCACCTGAATGGCTTCGAGTATGGCTCGTGAAGCACGCTGAGCACGATGAACAACCTTATCGTCATGCAACTCGTAGTCGCTTAAATAGTCATTTAAAAATTGATAAAATTTAGCGATTCCAGAGTACGAATAATAACCTTGCTCAGGAATATCAATCGTTTCCCTGATGTCATTTAGAATTGACACAGCGGTTCGATAAAGTACAGCGTCGTCACTGTATACAGTAACGTCTTTCAAATTTAGTTTTGTCAACTTAGCCACTCTAGAAGCTTGATCTACCTCTTTACTCTTACGCAGATAAAGACGATAGTCAGCAATAGACTGTGCTACAGTTTGTGCAAATGATGACATTGTCATGGCCCAACCCTCCTGGTGCTCATATTTATTAAAAAAGCTCTAAGTGAAATCAGTATAGCGAACCAAACTTAAAAAAATCTTAATTTTTTTCAAAAAAAACATACAATTAATACGAATCAACTAATTATTTCTTAATATTAGTGAAAAAAAAAGCACCAAAAGCGCACAAAAAAAATAAAAACATATGTATTACAATAGGTTAAGAAATATGCCTAAATGTATAAAATCAAGCACGAACAGCAACCAGAAATTGAAATTTTTTGAACAAAATACCTTACCACCCCTCCCAATATGCCGAATTAGCGTGCTAAAAGATGATTAATGAGACTTTTTTTGCTAGCATTATCGCAATCAAATCAGAGAAAAAAATATGCAAACCCTGTCTAACAACACCGTTTTTTTACCCACGCATCAGCATTGGTTTCAATACAAAGGCTCAATGACAGGAGCGATTGTATCCCATTTCCCGTCAGCCTCTTTCAAACTGCTAGAGGCCTCAGTCGGGCCATTAATCTCAGATGAAGCAACCTGTTTCAAAAAAAAGTCGCTTTCGTTCTGGACTCGTCATATTTTATTTCATGACAACAACCAGCCACTTCTTTTCGCAAGAACCGTTACCCCCATTCAAGACAACACCCCCACCGAATGGGTCACCACCCTAGGCAACACACCATTAGCCTCTCGCTTATTTCAACAAGAGGGTGTCACTCGTAATAAAATAACGCAAATACAACTTAATCAAACACACCCCTATCACTCACTCACGCAACACTACCTTAAACAACCGCAACCCGACCTCACGGCAAGACGCTCCTTGTTTCAAATGAATCAACACCCTCTTCTGATTACAGAAATATTCTTACCACATTTTTTGCAAGAGATCAGCGCATGGTAAAGTCGACACAGTATCTCATTCAGCTCGCCAGAATTAACAAACCCATCGGCATATTTCTTTTGCTTTGGCCCACGTATTGGGGGTTGTGGCTAGCAAACAAAACCACGCCTAGCAACAAACTCATCTTAATATTCACGCTTGGCGTTATTCTCATGCGCTCAGCTGGATGCATCATCAATGATATTGCTGATAGACATCTAGACAGGCACGTAAAACGAACTCAACAACGCCCGCTTGCCACAAAAAAGATTTCACTCGCGCTCTCGCTATCAGCATGCTTCATACTACTGCTCTTTTGCCTGGCTTTAGTTTTGCAACTTAACTTACTGTGTCTTATTCTCGCAGTAGCCGGCTTAACCCTCACTGCCATCTACCCCCTATGCAAACGGTTCATCAGTATGCCTCAAGGCGTTCTTGGAATCACTTTTTCCTGGGGTATTATTATGGCATATGCAGCAAGTCAAAACAGCATATCAACACATGCCATCACACTTTACTTCAGCACCATCTTTTGGGTGATTGCTTATGACACACAGTACGCCATGGTCGATCGTGATGATGACGTTTTGGCCGGAATCCAATCCAGCGCGATATTATTTGGTAATCATGACCGACTCATGATCATTTTCTTACAAGCCGCATTTATCGTAATGCTAACTCTAGTCGGGATACAGAACAAATTAAACGCCCTCTATTTCGTCAGCCTTGCCATAGCGATTATCGGTTTTGCACATCAAAACGCACTTACTAGACATAGAGATCGTGAAGGCTGTTTTAAAGCATTCCTGCACAATCACTGGATAGGTCTAGTTATTTTTATTGGAATTTTGCTAGGAAAATAAACTCATCATCGACCAAAATCAACTTTATTGAAATTTCGGCACAACTGACGCCCCTTCTTTCATGGTGTTACGTGGAGACAATACAACAACATCATGCTCTTTTAACCCAGCTGTTATCGCAACATTGTTGCTGCCTTCAACACCGACGGAAACGGATTGCTTTCGCAACACTCCCTCTTGAATTTTAAACACATAATAACTACCATTAGATGATCTCATCAGAGCCGAATAAGGCAACACCAATCCATGGTATCTACTGAGGGTAAAACGCACATACAAACGCGCTCCCAGCACAGCCGGGAAGTTCTCCTTGGAAGCCAAATCAACCAAAACAGGAACTCGCCTTTCTTTGACACCCAAAGGCGACACTTCCATAAAGCCTTTTGGATTAATCCGAGAGATAGTACCAGAATAAATAAAGTTCGCACGAGACAGGCCTACCGACACAGCCTGCCCGACTCGCATATCATGAACCCTATCACTGAGAACATCAGACTCTATCGTCATCTGCTTTGTATCACCAATTTCAAAAATAGCCACGCCTGTATTAAGTGTGCCACCAACATGCTGATACACATTCAACACAACACCATCAACAGGTGATTTCAAAAGACATCTTTTCTTTTGGTATAACAACAAATCAAGCTGCTTCTGAGCAGCATCACTATCTTCTACCGCCTTATTCACCAACGCCTTCGCTTTAACATAGCTTAATTCAATTTTTTCATATTGATTTTTTGAAATGGTTTTTTTCATGGCATCTGTTTGATAACGATCAAGGTTTTTTTTGTAAATAGCTGCTTCACTTTGAGACGCCTCTAAATTAGCACGGCTAGAAGCCAACACCTTTTTTGCATGTGCGATTTTAATGACTAAACTCTGATCTGAAATACGCCCTAAAACTTGACCTTGATGCACTCGTGTTCCGGGAAAGATTGACTTCGAATACTGATCAACCAGCAGTCTTCCACTGAAAGGCATACTCACAACATAGGACTTATCTGCATGAGTTTTTGCCAACTCAACAAACTGCTGCTTGACATCCCCAACTTTGACTGAAATCGACTCGACTTCCGTCTTTGAACACGAACATAACAACAACGAAACAAACAACAAAATAAAATTATTCAATCTCAAGCGCACAACTTACTCCCTTACATTGAGCAATGATAACCAACGCGTCTTCCAAATATACCGCATCACAACACAATAAGACAACATAAAGAAAATCAGAATCAATAAAAGTGACTTTATCAATTCAGGAAGGTACAGCACAATTGGAAACCGGTAAAACTCTGTTTGAAATGCCATCATCAAGAGTCGATTTAAATAATAAGCAGAAGGAGCACCTAAAACCAAACCCAAAATAAGCAGAATAATGCCCTCCGAAAGAAAAATACGAAATATTTCCCAACGGGACAATCCAAGAACAGTAAAAGTTGCAATGTCCTTTTGTCTCTCGTTCAATGAAACCATCGCATTATTATATAAGCTGGCTATTGCTATGGTGGCGGCGAAAAGAATAATAACAGCAATAAAGCCCCCCATTGTCTGTTCCAATAGCTCAACTATATCTTTTTTAATAGTTGCCGCGTACTGTATGTTTGTCACATCCCGCATTGCACTTGCTGCAGCATTAAATGCATGATTTGCTCCAGAGTTCCGAAGCGTAACTAGCACTCGATTGTAAGCTAATTCACTATCCAACTCATGAGACAACCAAAGTTGATTAGCATAAACAGGTAGCCCAATATAGGTTTTTATTACCTTAACAACAGGCACTAAAATCATTTCTCTGTGCCCTAACAAGGGGTGCAACTCCACTTTACCTCCGACACCAACATGCAGCAAGCGTGACAATGTGCGAGAGATTACCAAGCCTTGAGCAGGAATGTGTATTGGGTATCCAAATTGATTCAATGGTGTGTATAACCGATTCGAACTAGCAAGCCCATCAATAACAATCTCACGCCTGTAATGAGAACTTTTTAACGTAACAGGTAAGTTCAACTGTGTCTCAATCCGCTTAACGCCGGGCAATCTTTTGAATGAATCAAGATAGGACTCGCCTACTAAATGACGCAACGATATACTAGCATCGTAGTGATTAATATGATCAGTCGACAAATCAACCATATCCAGCATTGAAACACCGATATTTAACGCCATATACACTAACGAGACACTGATAATGATGGTAAAAACCCCAACCGCACTACGAAAGCGCTCTCGAAAAACGGACCGGAATGCCATTTTCCAATAAAAGGGCAGTCTTTTGAAATAGCTTGTTTTCCATAATCGAAGACTAAACCTAGTATCTGTTACATGGGACCCCATGGCATTTGCAATCGATAGCCGCATAACTTTAATCGCACTGATAAGAGAGCCACTGACCGAAGAAAACAAACCAACAAAAACACCAATCAAAATCTGATTCGAATAAAGATGTGCTGATAAATTTGGTAATTTAAAGTAATCAGCATATAAAGATACCAACGCTCGCTGGATCCAAATACCAAGAACAATACCAACAAAAGAGCCAACAACGCCGATTAAAATGCCATAACTAATATAATGCATCAGCAACTGAAATCGCGTATAACCTAGAGCTTTCAATACACCTATGGACTTTTGTTGCTGCTTCACCAGTCGTTGTAGTAGAACATTAATCACCAAGGCACCAACAAGAAGAAAAATAAACGGGAATACCGTCGCTGTTACTTTAATATTTTCAATCTCAGCATCAAGCATGTTAACTGACGGCTTATTTTTAACCAGCTCTTTGTTTAACACGCCATAATCAAATAATGCCTTACTAACCGACTCCATCGTCTTTAATACAGCCGCAGGATCTTTGGATTTTGTTGAAACCAACACTTCATTCACTTGTTGAGGCAACCCCACAAGATCAGCCAAGGTACTCTGTGAGAGATAAATAACACCAAAGTATTTTTCTTGAGGTGCAAAAGGTAGCGCATCTGGAGAAAGCACCATCACCTGCTCTGGTGAATACACAACTCCAACGATTTGCATTTCTCGCTCGCCTGCCGAAAAGATAACATGAAGTCGTTGACCGACATGCAGATGATGAGCCGTAGCGAATTGAGCTAGCACAGCTATTTGATGACTGTGAGGCTTCGGAAACCGCCCTGACTCAAGATGCAATCCATTTAGTTTTTTACCAGACGTGTCAGCTATTGAAAACGCCTCACCAGAGACTAAGTTTGAATGCGAACCTAACTGAGAGAATGTTACTCGAGATCGAATGCGCCCAGCCAGCTGACTGACATTATCTAGCTTCTTGAGTTTTTTGATCTCTTGCTTGGGGATCGCTTTTGCTTGAACACCAAAATCAGCCAGGTTGTGCAGCTGATAATATTGGTCTCGCGCATACTTTAAGTCATCGTATATGGATGACATCCCGACGTATGCAGCGCAAGCAAGAGCAACCACAATGGCCAATGTCAACACTAACCACTTTTTCAGCCAAATATCACGCCACGTCTTTTTTAGCAAAAGATAAGACATACAAGCGCTCCCTTATGCGTGTTGTGATAAATCAACTTCATTTAATTTTCCATCTGAAATACGCAAAAGCCGATCGCAATAGTGTTTAATCACCGGGTTGTGAGTCACAAATACAACTGTTTTCTTATTTTTTTCACTAATTAACTTGATCAACTTCATCACAGACTCACTTGACTCGCTATCAAGTGCACCCGTTGGTTCATCACATAATAAAACTGGCGTATTCATAGTTAAGGCTCTAGCAATTGCAACACGTTGCTGCTGACCACCACTTAACTCCTCAGGGAAATGGTCTTGAACCTGAGCCAAACCTAATTGTGCTAGTATTTTTTTAGGATCCAAAGGTTTGTCTGAAATTTCTTTTGACACCATCACGTTTTCCAATGCAGTGAGTGTTGGAATTAAGTTATAAAATTGAAAAATGACACTAATGTGCTGTCTACGTAGACGTGTTAAAACTCGTTCCTTCAAACCAACCAAGCTTCGCCCATTAAAGAGTATATCGCCTTGACTGGGTCTGTCTAAGGCGCCGATCATATTTAAAAAAGTGGACTTTCCAGATCCACTATCGCCCACAACGCCAATAAATTCACCGCGTTGAATACACAAACTCACATCAGAAAGTGCTTCGATTTTAGCGTCTTTTTTTCCATATGTTTTACATACTGACGCCAACTCAATAATGGGACTGTTATTTTCTTCTTCCATAAAGACATGGTATCAGTTCACTGTAAACTTCCCAATATTTAGATCTGAAAAGTACTTAAACAATGAGAAAAACCGAATAAAAAGCAAGATAATAACCATTGCTGACCTTCTAACAAATCACGAAAAGAGCTTTAAAGCCAGCTGAACCAAACTAAAAAATAATAAAATCACCGTCGGATAAAATGTTAAACAAAAACCCAAGGAACGAGCCGCAGCCCCTCGATGATAACCCAGGAAAAACAACATTCGTCCAACACAAAAAAGTAAGGCAGATGCAGGAACAGCCGTTAACCATGATGAATGCATTTCAAATACCCAAAAAGAGTACACCAAAATAGCAAACACGGTCTGCTCCAAGGTATTTTGTAACATAGCCTGAAGTATTCTTGCTCTATCGCTACCACCGGCTAATGTACTACCATCGATGTCGTCTGGATTAAAAAATCGATGCTTCGCAAGTCGCCCAATCGAGATGCACAGAAAGAATGATATCACTAAGATAGAGTTCGATAACACAGCCAGACGTGATTCAAGCGACATATCATCATAATACCTGAACGGATTGATCATGACACAACCGGTTAAAACAACTAACGAAACAGCAACCCCGATAACAATCCACGTTAGCACGTCTTTCTGTTTTTCTGACAATATCATAACAATCCCTGTTTTCTAAGTGATACATCACTAGCGGGTAGACTACTCGACCTTCCACTTTATGCCACAGCCAGTAGCCGGTTGTTGATTATCAATCTTTGACGAGCCCAATAAAACAGCCTTCATTGCCTCATCTAAATCTTTACCGGTAACAGGATCATCATTATTCGGTCTTGCCGAATCAAACTGACCTTCGTATACCAATTCACAGCTATGATTATAGAGAAAAAAATCTGGGGTACACTGCGCTGAAAAAGACTTAGCCACACTCTGTGATTCATCATATAAATATGGCGCCGTAAATTTATGTTCCTTGGCAAATTTCTCCATGTTAGAAGGCGAATCATCAGGGTATGCAGCAACATCATTACTCGAAATAAAAACAGTCTCAATCTGATTTTGGTGCGTTGTAACAATATCAACTAAAACGTCGATAATGTGAACAACATAGGGACAATGATTACAAATAAAGACTACTAATAATGGTTTGTCTCGCTCTAACTCAACCGAATAAAGCGCTCCATCGTTAGTAACATCAGGTAAACTAAATTCTTGTAATTTTGAATTCAACTGATTCATTTTTGATGCTGTTAAAGCCATAACTGCCTCTCTTTATTCTGATAACGGTAGAATTATTGAAACCACCAGCCCGTGGATTTGACCAACTGCATCTTCATCGTTATGCAGTTTAATGTCACCCGCATGCGAACGAATGATATCTCTTGCTACCGCTAAACCAAGCCCACTACCACTTTTCTCAGGGTTGCGAGCAGGATCCACACGATAAAAGGGTGAAAACACCTTTTCCATCTCCAATTCAGGAATACCAGGGCCGCCGTCCTTCACTTTAATGATGATATCATTCTCTTTCTTTTCCATCGATACGGTCGCACGATCACCGTATTTAACCGCATTCTCGATAATGTTACTGATAGCTCGACGTAATGCGTTAACACGCCCCAAAAAGACCTGTTGGAAGTCCCACGTTGTGTAGCTCACATCCATTTTAGTGTCTTGCAAATCATCGCAGATTGACTCTAACAACGCCCCAATATCAAAACGCTCCATGACCTCATTGGAAGCATAATCCCTTGCAAAAGCCAGAATAGATCGTATCATCTGATCCATTTCCTTCAAATCTTTCACTGCTTTATCATACTGTTCAGTCCCCTGCAAATACTCAATTCTCATTAATAATCGAGTGATAGGCGTTCTTAGATCATGTGAAATTGCAGCTAACATTTGAGTTCGATCCAACACAAGTCGGCGAATTTTTGCCTGCATGTTGTTAAACTCTCTAATTACCGCTCGCATTTCCTTGCTACCTTCGATCGCCATAGGTGGCGCCTGAAGATCTCGACCGAATCGTTTAGACGCCATTAAAAACTTATTCACTGGCACAGATGCATTTCGCACAGCCCAAAAACATAAAACAATAATTGCAATTAAAAATGAACAAGCACTAAAAATAAATCCCATTAGAATTAAAGGTTGTTTCATCGGTGGTGGGGTTGATGTTATCACTAACCACCTTTTATCAACCTTATAAGGTCTGATTTCAAGATACCGATTCCCCGCTTTCAGTTTCACATAAATAGCGAAATGATCGATATTAGCATACACTCTTTTGCGCAACTGCTCTGGATTAACACTGGTAACTGCATGCTGATCAGAAGGAAGTGAATTCACAAAATCGACACTGATACCTCGCCCCCGTAATAAGTTCTCATCCTCAACACTGGCATTGCTGAAATCGATTCTCGTCGCTAATTCGGCTGCTCTCACCACATTTTGAGCAACCTCGTATTTATAGTTCGTACCGCTCTTGATAAGCACTTTGTAATTGTAATCAACATGCCCATCATGCGACGATTTGTTTCTTCGTTGCAGCTCACGTAAAGCTAGAATATTAAAGTCAGTAATGCGCGTGAAGTTTTTTATTTTTAAACCATCATTACAACGCCAGTTATCAGGAATGGCGTGCCGCCCTTGTTTAGTTTCAGAATAAATACAACTTACAATTTTCTTTCCGCGTAAAAAAAGTTCAATGTTCTCTTTAGAAAGCAACCCTGTTAAATCTTGTGATGCTCGTACCACCTTAACAAAGTCATTCTCAACCTCGATATCACTGGGCATTTGATTTTTAGGGGAGACAAAGATAGCGTAAAGAAACATGCTTCCACAATAAATAATACCCATACCAATTGCGAGTATCAGCGATATGTTACGTGATGTTCTAGTTGGAAATAATTTCCATCGTGCCATCTAGTCTTCCTCCGGCGTGACGTCCACTGTGAGCTGATAGCCGCCGCCTCTCACTGTCACAATAATCTTGGGCTCTTTAGGATTGACCTCAATTTTCTTCCGCAATCGCGCCACCTGAACATCAATGGTCCGATCAAACGGGTTTGCCTGGCGCCCCCGTGTAATATCCAGTAATTGATCTCGGGTCAGCGTTCTCTTAGGATTTTCTAAAAAAGCCATCAACAACTCATATTCGCCAGTACTAAGTGGAATGGCAACACCACCCTCAGGTAATAATTGACGCTTATTTTGATCTAAGATCCATGATGAAAACCGAAATCTCGGTAGTCGATTTATTTGCCGTTTTCGCCGCTGCTCGACTAGTGGGCCCAGTGTTAAACGTTCCAACGTCTTAATACGAGCTAGTAGTTCGCGGGGACTAAACGGCTTAGGTATGTAATCGTCTGCACCAACCTCAAGACCCACGATACGATCCGTTTGTTCGCCCATTGCCGACAACATAATGATCAATAAATCTTCAGCTTCTTCTCTTAACTTGCGACACAAACTCAACCCATCTTCACCCGGCATCATGATATCCAATACGACCAAGTCAACCCGGCGCTCTTTTAATTTACGCCTCATATCGACACCATCTCGCGCAACCGTAACGCGGTAACCGTGCTGCTCTAAATAATCACTCAGCAATTTCCCAATTTCTGGGTCATCATCCACCACCAATACATGCCATTTTAACTGCATTATCAACCCTCAACTTTGTTACATTATCATCAAAGATTACCATTATTTAACCATCATGACCACGAATGTTACTGTTTTTTTACAACACTTTGTATTTTGAAACATTTCACAAAACGCCAACGTGGCTTTTAATATCTACACAGGCAAGCCACCTAACCCAATCATCATTTTCATGATTTCATTTTTCAATAACTGCAACCGATTACACCATACCAAGGCACCAGACCTCACCCTGACTTTATAAGTGGCATCTCCTGCGTACAACTGTGAAAAAGCTTTCATCGTTTGACGTAAAAAAACATGCTCACACTGCCTGCGACGCCAATATGCTGCCAACAATGGTTCGACTGATTCTTCTGAGAAAAAGTGTCGCCTCGATTGTATTAAGGTGTGCGCCAGCCAAATTGCATCTTGCAAACCAGAATTAGCTCCTTGACCTGCAAGAGGATGAATAGTTTGCGCCGCGTCGCCAATAAGCACAACTGATTCATGATAGGGCTGACTCATATGCCGCTCGACTAAAGGAAATGATTGAAGCGGGTTTAGTAATTGCAATTTACCATAACGACATTGAAGTGCTGATTCCAACTCTCGATTAAATTCAGTTCTGTCCATCGATAATAGTTTGTGTGCGTAGCTATTTTCGCAAGAAAATACAAATGATTCGTGATGGGGATTCGCTAATGGCAAAACACCGAGAGGCCCCGTTGGTAGAAAACTTTGTAACGCCACATTATGATGTGGGTACTCTGATTCGACAGCAGCAACCAATGCGGTTTGCTGATATGGTGTTACACGGCAAAACAATGGCAAATGACGTCGCATGGTCGACAATGCACCGTCAGCACCAACAACTAAACGCGCGTCCACCTTGCCCGTTGGCGTTTCAATTGATGCCTCATTAGCTTTCACATCAATCGACACAACCTCCTGCTGAGTCTCAATTTGCACATTAGGGGCATCTTGTAACAACTGCCACAGGGATCGGATTAATTCTTTATTTTCAACCACGCATGCTAAATATGGCTTTGCAACCGATGCGCTATCAAACTCAACTTCACCACCCCCACAATGATCCCACACACGCATCTTAGACAGAGTGGAAAATCGACTAGCCCGGCACTGTTGCCACACTCCAATTTTCTTTAAATACTCGACAATATTGGCATTTAATGCACTCACTCGACCTGAAATAGTATCATCATCAATATTAAATTTCGGCTGTTTTTTTTCAATCATTCGCACCTGAAATTGTGCGTCTGAAAGTAATTTAGCAAGTAGCAAACCACTCATGCCTGCACCAACAATAACAACCGTATGATTTGTTCTCATTTCTGTTCCCATCACTGCGTTAAAGGCAAGCCGAGTGCCAAATCAGGAACTCTTCCCGATAAGCCTAAAAAGACCTTTCCCGCTTTTGACTTACCACCTAAAGCAAGATCAAACATTGATAAGCCAAGCCCTTTAAAGACGTTCCACTCCTGCCCATGATCAAAAACACCAATCACCGCTTGGGCCGCTCCCGCCATTCTTTCTTGCAATGGGATACGCCAACTAACATACTCTCGCAGTAAAGATGCCTGACCAATATCAAGCTGCTGACTATGAGCAACTGAGATCAATTGCGCCAACGCAGCAGAATCCAGCAGGCCCGAATTAAAACCTTGCGCGGTCACAGGGTAAAAGCTATACGCTGCAGCTCCCATCAAAAGACAACGTTCATGCACCGGGTTGGTTATATGGTAGTGCGATAAAGGAAAACTACCTGCTCGTGTCACCTCAGTAATCAAAGGCAAATATCCATCGTACACCTGATTAAATAAATCAGCCCATGCACTTATATCCGTCGGCGTTTCTTCATCAACACTGTGTGTAAAAACCAGCCTAACCTCTTGGTCCTCATACAACGGTATCACCGCCATGGTTCCTTGTTTAGTAAATCGTTGATAAGCACGTTGTTGATGAGAACCAGCTATATTTAAATGAAAAATCGATGATTTATACTCATTTGATTTGATGTCAACCGACATGTTGAAATAACGTCGACAAAAAGACTGTTTACCATCCGCCGCTAGTAACAAGGAAGCAGATAATGAATCTCGCACACCTGACGATGTAAAGTGAACCGAAACACCCCGGTCAAGCATGTCTATTTCATCAATCGAGGACTCAAAATAAAACGACACACCTAAGGCTTTTGCTCGAGCATACAGCGACTTAATCAGTTGACCATAAGGTAATACACAGCCAAGATACGGCACATTAAGCTCTTTTGGCGTCAACATAAACGAACCAAAAGAGGATTGTAGCGACACATGCAACGACTGCAAATGCAGCCCATTTTCACCCCAATCGATACCTAAGGTCTTAAGCACTTGCAAACTGGCATAATTCAACGAAATAGGACGAGAGTCAGAATCAGCTTGCTGCAAAAAAGATTCATTCGATTTATCAATCACAGACACCGATACTCCGGCCGATCTTAGCATAGTCGCTAACGCCAAACCGACTAGCCCCGCCCCGACAATAATCACATCAGATTGACCTTGATTTTTTGACATTCGCCACCCTACCCTAGACCCAATTGAAAAAACTCAAATTTATCACGACAATATACGAAAAAAAAACCACAAACTCCAGCGCGTATGGTAGGCAAGTCGGCAAAACATTAGAGATCAACCATAAATCTTAATAAAATCAACTAGTTTCAAGCTGTGGGTGGAAGATGCTTCCGCTGAAAATATTCCTGCACTGAGCCCACTGTCCCCGCAGCCACCCGCTTACCTGTCTTAGGATTAATAGCCACTTTTACCACGTCATCTGGTACTTCTATCACATTCCCTTTATACAGTGTTAATATGGACCTCATGTATTTCACCCATATGGGTTTAACCAATGACATACCAGACTGCCCAACTGACTGACCATGATCAAACCCAAGCCAAATTGCAGTTACAAAATTTCTATCGTAACCCACATACCACGTATCACGAAAGCGATTGGAGGTGCCACTTTTTGCCGAAACTTCTCGCATGGAGGATTTTGCTACGGATTTCGACGAATTATGAGACCGGTAAAAAATTGGATAGCTCAACATATGACTCACCAAGAAACTATTACTTCGCATAATCACACGCGGCGCGCCACCACCTGTATTCGTCGATGATTTTTTATTCGAATCACCCATAACCACGGGAAACTGCTTATACTCTATTGGGTGATTGAAATAATCATTTACTCGAGCAATACTATGCGGCGTGATTCGATAACCCCCGTTAGCAAATACCGCATACCCTGAAGCCAAGTTCACCGGTGATAACTCTAGCGCACCTAAAACCAATCCCCACTCATGCGTAGAATCAACCTGATCGAAACCAAACTTACGCAGATAATCAATCGCATAATGTAACCCAATTGCTTGTAAAACCTGAACCGACACCACATTAGAGGAACGCCTAATAGCTGTCTTCAAATTGATTTCACCAGCGTATTTATGGTTAAAGTTTTTTGGTTTCCAAGCCACCTTCCCATTGACATCCTTCACCTCTGACGCATCATCGTTAAATAATGAAGCAAGAGTATACCCCTTTTCAAACGCAGCCGAATAGAAAAATGGCTTAGCAGTTGATCCAATCTGCCTCTTCATCTGTGCGGCATGATTATATTGACTGCCTTTAAAATCATACCCGCCGACCAATGCCTCTATCGCCCCACTACGAACATTGATCGTCACCAACGCGCCCTGAATTTGCGGCTTTTGTGACAAAACCCACTGTTTATGCTGCTGCATCAACCACACCACATCCCCAACTGCCAGTACGTCTGATGCGTTTTTCGGCGATGGCCCTAGCCGATAGGTTAAGTAATCGTGCTGATTTATATCCTCACCCGGAGGAAGAGGGAGGCGTCGACGAGCCCACGATAACCCCTTCCAAGGCACGGTCACCAAACGCCCATCTGACAGCATCAGTGTTGCCGACATGGTTTGTACAGAAACAACAGCGCCTGGAACCAAGATAGGATCGCGCGGTATTTTTCTTAATGCTTTTTGCCATACGATAGCTTGATCCTTTGAATCGCTCTTGAGTATTTCTTTAGGCCCGAGATAACCATGCCGAACAGAATATTGTACCATCGATAGTATCAATTTTTTCCGCGCCATATCTTGCATTTGGGAATTAAGCGTTGTTTTAATTGTATAGCTTTTTTTTAAAACACCAGTGCCGTACGTCTTTAAAAGATTATGGCGAATCATTGCAAGAAAATACGGTGCCTCAACAGAGGACAATGACAAGTCTTTGTGCGGACCAGCAGTTAGCTCGGCTGCTACCGCCTGATCGTATTCGACCGTAGTAACCTTACCAATTTTTTTCATTTTTAATAAAATACTATTGCGTCGCTTTTGGGCCATTTGTGGTGACGTAATGGCATTCACAAATGATGGCGACTGCAAATGAGCTGCCAGCATCGCACTCTCAGCTAGCGTTAATTGATTCAGCGATTTACCATAATAAACTTGAGCCGCTGACACCACACCATAAGCACCGTGACCAAAATACATTTGATTTAAATACAACTCCAATATCTTTCTCTTAGACAGGAGTTTATTCATCTTCCAAGCTAATAAAACCTCCTTGATTTTACGGGTGTATGTTTTATTTCTTGTTAAATAAAACTGCCTAGCCAATTGCATTGTAATGGTACTACCGCCCTGCTTTTTTTTTCCTGACTTAAGCAACGCCACAGTAGCACGCATCAAACCTTTGACATCCACACCACGATGTTCAAAATAACGCTTATCTTCAACTGCAAGTACTGCATTAACTAGATTGAGTGGAATCTTATCTAAGGAAACCGGTCTCGACAATCCACGTCCTAAAAAACCTATAACATGCCCATCTGAGGACTCCACCTTGAGCCCAGTATAAACATGTAAGCTTCTAATCTGATTAGCATTTGGTAAGCTGGAATTAAGTGCATATAAAAACACACCACTGCCCAGAAAGAAAATGAATAATGAAATCGCGACTATTTTGAAAAATAGGGTCTTCGTTATGCGCATATGAATCGATACTTTTAAATCACGCCTAATCACATCCTAACACACCGACCGCTTTAGGGAAACATGGGCTTAGTAAAACAATCATTCCTACAATAAATAACACGACCTACCTTAACTTTTCTATTCGAGATAATATTGTCACATGCTAATACTTTTAATGGAGGCGCCCCATGCGAATCTGGCTTGTTTTACTCTTTTTTTGTTTGTCCTGTGGCGCAGAGAACCCGCCCTCAAATCAACATCATAAAACACAATCACCCACTCCCAAATTCAAAACGGCTGTGTACCATGTTAGATATTGCAATGCAATAAACGCAAGTCGATTTATTACGAAAATGCAAAAACAACATCGTACATCACTCTCAATCACATCATACCCGCGAGCCCGCTTACTCTTCATTCGCGGGCCAGAAAACGATATCAAACTAGCAAAACATTGGCTTAATCTTATCGATACGCCAGACGCGCCTATTGAAATTGATGCTAAAATTGTTACCTTAGACCAGAAGTATGTACAAAACCTTGGCGTTAGTTTGAGCCAACGTGAATCATCGTCGCCCGATATCATCAGCATACCAATTTGGCACACACCCACACTAAATCTTTTAAATCTCCAAATACGTACCCTTTGCAAAAAAGGACACGCAGATATTTTAGCCAACCCCAGGCTCACTACACTCAATGGCCACCCCGCATCTATTGAAGCAGGAACAGCGATACCCTACCAAGAAAAAACCAAAAGAGGCGACACCACTATTCAATTTAAAAAAGCATCGCTGAAACTCAAAGTCACCCCGACAATTCTAACAAACCAGCAAATACGACTTCAGATACAATTACATCACGACACGCCCAGTATATGGATGATCAAAGGAGAACCAGCCATTAAAACACAAGAATTAAACACAACCGTTGTTCTGCGCAACAATGAAACAATTGCGTTAGGCGGCATCATCAATGACTCTGACAAAGTGGAAACTCACGCCATCCCACTACTGCACCTTTTACCCCTTATCGGCCATTTTTTCGAGTCAAAAGAAACCATTAGGCGAAAAAGTGAACTTTTACTCATCATCACTCCACACTACAAACCCACATCACCGCAAAGCAACTTGAGTATACCCAAAAGGTAAAATTTAACTTATACTGAACCATACTAGCGCAGGAGAGAGATACATTGGACAACATATTCATTATCGGGCCATATGGAGCCGGCAAGTCAAGCATCGGCTATCAGCTTGGGCTATTGTTGAAAAAACCCTTTTTCGACAGTGATCGTGAAATCGAAAAGCGCGCCGGTGTCGATATTGACTGGATGTTTACCATTGAAGGAGAGAAGGGTTTTCGTATTCGCGAATTACAAATCATCAAAGAGCTCACCCAAATGAAAGGGGTCATCATTGCCACCGGAGGTGGAACAGTGGTTATCCCAGAATGTCGCGAGTTGCTTCAAAAAAAAGGCACAGTGATTTACTTACAAGTTCCATTTGAAGAACAATTAAAAAGAATCAAACGATTCCCAGCCAAAAGGCCGACTTTAGACGAAGAACACCCAGAAAAAAAGCTAGAAAAATTAAATAAAGAAAGAATTGCTCTTTACGAAAAAATCGCCAACTACACTTATGTAAACACGGGTAAATACCCTCGAAGATTAGCACAAAGAATTAAGAAAGATCTCGAAAAAGACATTGGTGACAGCTAGAGCCTAGTGCAAACCATTGGGCGATCTTGGGTGACGCATCCATCGGGGGGGGGGCGCTTGTCCTTGCGCACACTAGAGCCCTGCTATCGATATTATTTTATAAACTAACAAGCGACTTTGAATATAGTCAATTTCTCAAAAGACACTAGGATAACCGTACTTTGACCACAGAAAAGATCAAAAAAAGACCAATCCTGACTAACCCATGCCTTGAATAGATAAAAAATACACACCCGCCGCCGCCTCGCGCCCGCTTGCATTTCAAACTTTGCTAGTGCACCATAACTCATTTACGAATGACCTCACCATGGAAAAGATGAGAAAACACGGCCCGGACAAGCTCAAACCACTCTTTGTTTCGCTATTTCTGTGCTGCAATCTAAGCAATGTGTTTGCCGAGAAACACCCTGCCGGATTTACTAGCATAACGCAAGACACATACGATAGCAGGGTCAAACAAGCCAATATCGATATTAAAAATTTCATCAAACACTCAACACTTAACATAAAAAGCCAACATTATTTACAACAACTTATCACCGATGCTCAAGCTTATTGGCAAAATCGTCCTTATGCGCTAAAGCACGCTATGGGAGAAGGCAACTGGTGCGATTTCAAACTAACCAAAACACCATGCCCACATATACAACAAGACCCCATCTACCGTACAGACCAATTCAATTGCACTACCTACACACAAACCGTACTCGCACTTATTCACGCAACCACTCTCAATCAATTCAAAATCAACTTAGCTCGAATCGCATACGGTGCCAATGACATAAAAACGATCTCATACTTTAATAGAAATCATTTTACATCATCTGATTTCAATCGCGTTAATGAATCAACACGCCTCATTAAAGACGTAACACCTGATATCGATAAAAACAAAACACGCTGGAAGACCACCACTATCAATCACCAACAATGGATTCAAACAAAAATCAAGCAATCAAGATCCACACTGGTTCGAGTTTTGAATGCAAAACAAGGTGAATCGATGTTAAACAAACTTCACGACAACATAAAAAACGCACCTACTACTCGCCAAGTGAAAATCAGTTACATACCGAAACAAGACCTCATTATCACGACTAAACAAGGGTACAAAGCAAATGAAGCATTGCTCAAATCCATTCCCACTCCGGCAATCATGGAAGTTGTGAGAGATGATACAAAATGGAACGTTGCAGGAAGCAGTATTAAAAAAGTGATCGGAAGCGGGATCCTGGTATCTCACATCGGAGTACTCTATCGTCAAGGGTTCAAAAAAGGTGATCTAATATATCGAAATATCTCCTGCACTGATCGTAACAACCCCCAATGCCAAGTCAACCCCGTATACTGCAATAAGGTAGATGGATGCAACGAGCTCATGTTTAGTTCAGCCACAGATGCTTTTCCAAACCAGTATCATTATTACAAAGATGCCAAGGGTCACTACCAATGCACAGATAAACCACCATTACATAAAATAAGAACCACAACTTGCAATCGAGTTGAAAGCTTGCCACTATCACAGTATGTTACAACAAAACAATATGGGCACTACACATTTTTAGATAGTCCATCGATTGTTGGGATACATATCGAAAAAATCAGGAACACCTAGTATGCACTCGTGGATGAACACATTTTCTAATGTCCTTATTTTACTTTTCATAGGTGGAATACCGCTTTACGCAGTCTGCAGGGGAGTGGACGTATTTGATCAGTTTATTGATGGGGCTAAAGACGGCTTTTCAATGGTCATAAAAATCATCCCCTATCTTGTGGCATTCTTAGTCGCGCTAGGGATGTTTAGGGCAGCCGGTGGATTTAATTTAATAGCGAGACTATTCGGCCCGATTCTTCATGCACTAGGCTTTCCGCCTCAACTGCTACCAATGGCATTAATTCGCCCATTCACCGGCAGCGGCGCAAACGCCATGCTCACAGACGTCGCTCACCATTATGGGGGTGCCTCTCATCTAGCAAGAACCGCCGCCATTATCATGGGTTCTACCGAAACCACTTTTTATGTGGTGATGGTGTACTTTTCATCCGTTGGTATAAAGAAAACACGCCACGCTATTCCCGCTGGCCTCATCGCTGATACCGTTGGCGTGCTTGCTGCGATCTATTTTGCCAACCTACTTATTCAATAAAAACCTCGTTGTCATACCATACAGAACTTGGAAGATCACTGAACAAAAAAACACAACTGCAATCTGTTGCGCCAATTCAGTCACATGATAAAATGAAATTACAAAATCCACCTCATAACCGAACGCTCGCTAGGAATAGTTATGACATCAAACGCCATTATGTGGTTTCGACAAGATCTACGCACCTCTGATAACGCGGCCTTATTGGCTGCAACCAAAAATCACCGAGTGTTACCGATTTACATCTGGGATACCTCATGCCCAAAACATTACCAACCTGGTGCCGCTAGTCGCTGGTGGCTTCATCACTCACTTTGTTCACTTTCATCTAGTATCGAAGATCGACTGCATGTCTTTTCCGGAGAACCGCAAGAGATTCTAAATGAGCTAATCAAACAGCACGACATTGATGCCGTCTACTGGAATCGCTGTTATGAGCCTTGGCAGATAAAACGCGATCAACGAATTAAAAAAGAACTTTTAAAGAACGGAGTGAACGCTCAAAGCTTTAATAGCCACCTTCTGTGGGAGCCCTGGGAAATCAGCAAAGCTGACGGCACCCCTTATAAAGTATTCACCCCCTTTTTTAAACGTGGCTGCCTAACTGCAACTCCGCCGCGAAAACCACAAAAAAAACCATCCACCCCAGTCTATTTTGCCCCATCTAAGAACAACACTATTGATACACTCAACCTACTACCAACCAAAAACTGGCACACCAAGTTTGAAGCGCATTGGACACCAGGTGAAAAATTTGCCCAACAAACATTGACTCGTTTTATTAAAAATAGTGTATTAGAATACAAATTGGCGCGAGACATCCCTGCAATGCAAGCCACATCCCGTCTATCACCTCACCTGCATTTTGGAGAAATATCACCACATCAAGTGTGGCACAAAGCAAAAGACACTGTGGCTCATGATCTTGAAAATGAAAATCTCTATTCGTTTCTGAGTGAGCTTGGCTGGCGCGAATTTAGTTATTCTTTACTCTATCACTTCCCGCAACTGCCAAAAAAGAATTGGAAGCCTAAGTTTGATTCTTTTCAGTGGGAGAACAACCCAAGTCTATTGCGCCGCTGGCAACGAGGACAAACTGGCATTCCTTTTGTCGACGCTGGCATGCGAGAATTATGGCAAACTGGCTTTATGCATAACCGAGTCAGAATGGTGGCGAGTTCTTTTTTAGTGAAAAATTGTTTAATTGACTGGCGCAAGGGAGAGCGCTGGTTCTGGGATTGCTTGGTGGATGCAGACTTAGCCAGCAACGTTCAAGGTTGGCAATGGGTTGCGGGTTCTGGTGCCGATGCGGCGCCTTTTTTTCGTATTTTTAATCCGGTCACTCAAGGAAAACGATTTGATGAAAATGGCCAATACATTCGTCATTACGTACCAGAGCTGGCAGCACTACCAACAAAATACCTATTTTGCCCTTGGGAAGCCCCAACGGAGGTGTTACAAAAAGCTGGTATCATTTTAAGTAAAAACTACCCTCTTCCCATTATTGATTTAAAACAATCGCGAACACGCGCACTTGAAGTACACAAAAACTGTCGCTAACTGACCTAATACTCGAGGAAAAAAATCATTTCCGAAAAAAATCGTCATTCAATCAGTTGTCGTCACCGTGAGGTGCTTCAGTTTCAATCGAGCGCAGCCCGTTACCGTAACTGGATCTCGGTTTATAATTCTGTAGAGCCCTATCCGAACCAGCGGGTGGTTTGAAAGACAGCCCTCCCCCGAGCATCACATCAACAGGAACGAATTTACACGCCTCTTCTACGATATCCTTGTAATCGTTAAATTCATCTATTCCTTCGGCAAATGCACTTCGAAAACTTTTTTTTGTTACTTGCAACCACTTTCTCCAATCTCTATCTGAAAAACCGAGATAAATACCCTTATTCTCTATCATTAGTTTTTTAATCGATAGGCATTTTTCGATCGCCACATCACCATAATCTGCGGCTGAGGCACTGCCTACAACACAGGAAAACAAAACCAATCCCGTCGCCAATTTTTTAATTTTCATCATTACCTCCAATTTTTCACACTATTTATATTAATTTGTTTGTTTCTTACAGTATTCTTCAACCAATTTTTGATAACCTTTTTCCCGCTTTAGCTCACTTTCAACCGAAATTAATCTCGATTCAGTATCAAGTAACAGCAGTCTCGACTGTAACAGCTCACTTCTGGCAGCATACCCCACACTATTTTGATGCTGCATCTCTATAATTAAGTTATCAGCGTATTTTGCTTTTTGATTTAAAACATCAATCTGATCTTGAAGTTCTTCTAGACGATATTTGTAATTCTGAGCAATGATCTCTAGTGTTTGACTGCGTTCTATTATTTCACTTTGTTCAATAGGCGACATAGAACTCACTTCACTTATGGTAAATGCTAACCGAACTTGAACTGGCTGACATTGCATCACTGCCCAGTGACCAAAGCTCTGTTGCGCATGCACACCACTTGTAACACACCCTAATAAGACAACTGACGCCATGATTTTTTTTATCATCACCCACCTCCGATTGTTAACTCCGGGTGAGTTATAGTACAAATCTGAAATAATTCAACTTTTTTATACCTTCATACAATCAATCAGTTACTCATCCCCAGTCAAGAATAGACGGTTACACCAACATTGCGTCAGCTACCAAGCTAGCTGCAGCAACAGCATGACTGATGACATTCCATGCACGAATGATATCACCATGATTCTAAAACACGCTTTTGATTTAGGACACACACTTATGCTATTCACGCATGTGAAATGCGAAAATAATTTAACTCATAAAAAAGGACTCAGTTTTGTGCGTTGGTTTCATTATTTTTCATCAACACGAAGTAAGGCGGCTTGAATAACGCGACCTTGCCTTTCCTTGCGCTAAGCTAAGCTATCAATCACTTTTATTGAATCTGTTTTAGCGCATCAACCTAATAGGCTGATAACTAGTCGCAGAAGAACCGTTTACCGCCGCTTTAAAAAAGCCAACTGCCGCCTTTTTAACTGCTGAGACTCGTTTTTTATTTCCAAATAATTCAAATGCGGTGATCACAGCAATCAACGCTGACACAACCGGTGCAGATGCAGGACACAACACCATGGTCACCATACTCGCCACGACCAATGCGCCCATCGCAATTTTTTCTTTCTTAGTCTTTAGCTTGCATTGCAACTGTGCCAACTCCCAAACCTGTTCGTCATCTCTTGAATCAGATTTTTTTACTTTAGTTTGAATATGACAATCGACTGCACTGGCCATGGTTTTCATTAAATCCATGCCGGTTCCAGCGGCAGCCATGGTTAAAGCTAATGGTGGAAATACAAAACCTAAAATAGACACCGTCACGATTGACGCTCCGACTAATAATCGTGTCACGGCTTGCTGTTTTTCTTTTGAAGCAACTCTTAGCGGCAATGACCACAGCTGCTTAGCTGAATACAACACGTCGCCAATACCGTTAATCATATTGATCACCAATGGCATTCTTTCAGCAATCCCCATCACTAAATGCGAATGGCTTTGCAACGTATGCAAGGCGACTTCGGTTAAACGACTGAGTAATTCTAAAACCAATAGCGTTTTTTCAAATCTTTTTCTGCTTTCGATGAGATTAGTCGCCACAACACGAGACGAATCAACAACATCTCTTGCAAAACCTGTCATGATTACTGTCACAATCTCATTCGTCGCTGGTGTACCGTAACCGTAAATTGTGCCTCTCATTGCGTCCCCCTTTCAGTCTCTGACTCTTTGCTTGTTTTAATTAAGAACAGTATAAAGGGTATAATTATGTTTGATAAGCCATGAAAAATATAATTATTGTTTAACTTACCAAACAATGGAAGCACACGTTTGTTATAAGATCATGATTATAAGTGTTTTTTTACATTCCCCGAAAGACAAGATTCGCGTGTTTATAAAATATTTTCAAAGCAAGGTGCAGTGAAAATACTTTATCCGTTGCTTTTATCTCTATTTAGCTGCTGGATCATGCCAAAAAGACGCTCAACACGTTTGTTCTCTGTGCATTGACTCACGCCTCGAAGAAATAAAAAATCATAAAAACGTGTCGCTTGCATAACATGCCGGCACTAAAATCAATGAGTTATACCCAACCACTAACCCCGCATCGCATTGAAAACATTGAGTAGAAACCCTCGATAACAACACTACACCGTAGCAAACCCGCCATCAACCAGAATCACTTCACCATTGATATAATTCGACTTGATTATGGCGAGAACCAATTCTGCAATATCTTCTGGACATCCCACGCGCCTTAATGGCGTTCGGTGTTTAAATTTATGAACCGCCTCCTCAAAATTGTCAGTTCTTGGTGTCATAATTAACCCTGGAGCAATCGCATTAGATCTAATCTCTGGCCCGGCGTGCTTAGCAATGAACTTAGTTAAGTGATTAATCGCGGCCTTGGCCACAGAATAAGGAATGGCACTGGACGCTGAGGCCGTATCAATGCCAGCACACGAGGTAATATTAATAATATTCCCATCGCCCGTTTGTTTTAAATATGGCATCACCTCACGAATCAAACACCACGTACCGACCACATTCGTATTGAGCATGTGTGAAAAATACGCATTACTGATATCCAACACCTCTCCCGATACTCGCGCAGACTGACCCGCATTATTGACTAAGATATCAATTTGACCAAACTGTTTGATTGTTTTAGCTACGATTCGCTTACAATCCTGTTCTACACCAATATCACCCTGAATATAAAGGGAACCATTGATCTCTTCCGCCAGACTTTTCCCCTTTTCAATAGAACGCACTGAGTTAATCACCACGCGAGCACCCGCATGAGATAGCATTTTAGCAATCCCTTCACCAATTCCGCTGGTTGAGCCCGTGACAATAGCCACTTTGTTTTCTAAACTAGACATATACCACCTCACTGAATTGAACTCGCATTGCATCCGATATTATAGTTACACAACAGTCATTCGACTCATGCTATTTTTTTAATATTTTGTTAAAAAACATATGATACTGTGTAATGATATTATCAAATATAATCATGGCAACTAATGGAAAACAGTAATAAAAATAAAAAGCCCCTCCGACCTAAAATCACGCGAACCATCCCCAGACCCATGGGATTAAGACTGCTACTCCAACCACTAGACCATCACATAATAACACAACTCACAGTTTCGAAAAAACCAACACCAACTAAAAAAAAAGAACAGAATAATCAACATAACTTTCATGCAATTACAGCACAGCTATTTACACCTCAACCAATAACACAATCAAACACGAACGAAGACGATAGTTGGGTATGGGTTCCTTCACCAAATGATTTAAAATAATCTAAAATCTAGTAGCATGCTTTTCTTTTAAAAAAGTGGATATCATGGGTTGATTTGTAACAAATAAAACTTCTGCGGACCCACTGGCGACTGGTCAGGTATACAATCACCTACAGCAACAACATCCAAGCCCAATTGCTCCCACAACAACATCCATTCAGCATGTGTACGAAACTTACCGTTTATATCGTGCATGCGATTGCGCTCTTCGAACTCAGGCTCATTGGTATCTTCTGTAATCAGTAAAAAATTTTTTCCAACCCGCACCAGTTCTTTAATCAGAGGAATTTGATCTTGTGGGCCCGCATGATGTAACACAAAAATGCACGTAACAAGATCAAAACTATCGTCGCTCTCAGGAATATTTCTACCATCAAACAAATGTATCAAATGTCCTGTATTTGGCATCGTTATGCTGGCTATACTTTGCGTGTTTTCGTCAGGCGAAACCACATCATACATTTTTAGCTGACTCGCACCGGACTGTTCAGCTACCCAGACAGCCAAATCACCATTACCAGAGCCAACATCTAAAATATCAGCCTCTTTATCAATCAGCGGAAAAAGATGGCCAAGAGCGACTTTAAGATTAAGCCTTCGTCTTGCAGCCAGCGCGTTAGTATCATTAAGGTCTACCCCGTCCATTCGCAATGGATTCTTTAAAACGCTCCTTAAGCTCAACATCACAAAATGGCTTACTTGAATTCTTCATAGTTTTTTGTAACAAATTTCGCGCATAATTGCAAAACACCAACCACAAGATAACCGGCAACATAGCATCTCTTGATTCATTGAAATGAAGATAACGTTTAGAATACCGTGACAAGCCATATACCCAAAGGAATGAATGTTGTAAAATACACATTTTGACTTTTATTACGTTTGGCATTTCAATCAAGCTGTAGTAAAGTAAAAATTATGTACATCGGCGCAATCTACAGTGAAATGCTAGATAACAACGTAATCCGCGTTGGGCAGCCCCTATTTTTCAAATACACCACAGATAAAGGGGAGGATCTTCTCTTCGATGCCATTGTTAAAAAAGAAGGAGTCGAAGTGGATGGCCAACTGCATACACCAAGCTCGGCCTCTTCTTTGTGCTTATACAAAAACACTTCTGACAGAATGGCCGTAAACGGGTGGCTTGCTTGGACCAATGACGAAGGGCTTTCTTTATCACAGCTTTATCTACGTTATAAAGGTAAACCATACAAACACTTGCAAGTAAAAAAACTAGTGCGTCACTCGTCACATTATAGCCTCTCTCGCGACGTGGTCTTTTTCTTTGGAGGAGGTATCTCGATGGCTGATGGTGCCCCATCGCAAGCTCAAATTCTTTCTAGAATGTACCAACAAAATAACCAAACAGAAAGCTATAAAAATCATCTAAACGAAATAATGGCATTCCTTAAAAAGGCATTTGATTATGATCAAGAAAGCACTAGTACGCCTTCACTCGAGTACATTTTTGGCTTTATTGATTTTTTTCTGACATTAAACCAAAGCTACACTAAATACTACACAACAAATAAATTGATTGAGATTAGAGAAGATCTAATACGTTTCATCAATCATTTTATCCACGAGAAAATTAATCCAGAAAGTAGCGATATAAGCAAACTGATAGCGAAAATAAAAGATATCAACACTAATGTTTCGGTTATCACACTAAACTATGATACTTTATTTGAAGACTCATTTAGTAAATACGTTGTCGACAATCTCTATATCAGCTTTTGTTATGATCTTGTCAACTATAGATACCAATACCTATCGCCAAACTCATGGCTTATTAACCCCGATGAAGCCATGCTATTGCCAGACAAATCAGAACCAAAAACCATTAAATTTCTCAAACTACATGGTAGCTTAAATTGGTTCTACTGCAATGTTTGTAACTCTCTAATGATCAGACCTCGTTACCATAAACGAATTTCGAGTTTAAACACCGATTGTGAAGAAATGGATAAAGACAGCACTAAATTACTTTGCCCACAAGATGGTTCTCGCATGTTATCACTAACAACTCCGCCTGCTTACAAAAAGGATCTCACACACCCAGTCATTTCAAACCTACTGATTGAAGCCAGTAACGAAATTTCAGCGGCAAAAAAAATAGTGTTTATTGGGTATTCGATGCCAGAAGCAGATGTTCATATCAAAGCCATTCTCAGTCGAGCCGGAACAGATAACAAAAAGCTGGTTGTCATCAACCCATTTATGGATGACGACACTAAACACCGTTACCAACAACTCAATAACGATGTTGAATTCATCGAAAAAACCTTTACTGACGTTTTGAATGACGGTGACATGGATATGATTTTAAAAACAGACTGAGTCCGCGCGTACCCAGACTTACACATCATTGATGATACTGACTTCTTTTTTTGAACCTGAAAAAATCTTCAACTTCTCCAGACATTTAACTGCAATCACACCGGCTATGGTTGAACAACTCGTCGCTAACAACGCTGGAAAAACAATCACCATGGGGTTCGGATCACCATTTGCAGCCAAAATTGCGATGGCAGACATCGGCAATATCTGAACACTAGAGGTGTTGATCGCTAAAAAAGTGCACATCGCATTTGTCGCGCGGCCGGCGACTGGATTGAGTTTTTGCAACTCTTCCATCGCTCGCAACCCAAACGGCGTTGCGGCATTACCAATACCCAACATGTTAGCTGAAATATTCATTACCATGGCACCCATTGCTGGGTGATCTTTAGGCACATCAGGAAACAAACGACATAACAAAGGGGATAATAAACGTGCAAACAAACGGATTAAACCCGCCTTCTCTGCAATGCGCATGATACCCAGCCACAGCGACATCACACCAATTAGCGCTAATGCCACCGTCACAGCCAATTGACTGGAGTGCGTAATCGACATCACCACGGCGTTCATTTTGCCGTTAATCGCAGCCAAAACAATTGAAGACAACACCAAACCCAACCAAATTATATTTAGCATCATTCCCTCTCAAATAGTTGCATTATAAAGGATAAAGACCCCCATGAACATCCACTCGAAAACTTAACCAAAGACTGCTAAAATTATACGCAGTGATACAAGGAGATATGATGAACCATAACACCCCTCCCGTCAGTTCTGCTGAACTCACAGCACTCTGGAGATGTGCATTCCCTGAAATCAGTCACGATAACTTAAGCCACTTACTTGTTAGCGATGAGGCCAAAAAACAATCCCAAGCGTTCATCAAAAAACACGACTACCCACTGATAGGACGAAAAATCAGTGCTCGTGCCGGCCACATTTTTAATCAAGCAGTGGCCATGATTCAAAAACATCAATGCGATAGCGTTATTTCATTTGCCAGTGGTTATTCTCTACTTGGCTTTTTAATTGCGCAACACTGTGACCAAGATATTCAAGTGTATGACACCGATTTACCTCATATTCTCTCTGATCGCCAAGCTAGAATGCAATCGCTTGTACTCCCACCAGACCAACAAAAGATAGTCGCAAGATGCCACCACATACCATATGACATCGAAAAAGCTGCAGCACAGAAGCAGCCGGTTGCCGCCACATTTCCAGACTGCAAACGCCCCATTATCATCCTGGAAGGCATCACCTACTTTCTTCAACCCAATACGCGAGACTGGTTTATCAATGAGCTGACTCAATGGAAAAGTGCTTGCTTAATTATCGAGTACTGGCCTGAAAACGCACTGCAAGTTAGCCTTAAACTAAAGCAATCGTTTCACAAAGACCTCATATCAGACTTCAAAGAACCACTCAAAAGCTTATTAACAGATGACCTCATTGATCAGTTAAAATCAATACGCCATTGTCTCGATGTCGGCATTGGAGAAGCGGAAAAACAGCTGTCATCACTGGTTAGTCAACCGCATCAATTACGTAAGCAAGAAGAGTTTTACCCTAATCGAATTCTCACTGCCGATCCAGAATAAATCATCCACGATGTTTACTGGTATAAAAAAACAATTCAAACACTGAAGTCTGTTTACTTTTTAATCAAGTCATGCAAGTTCATCGAAACCTCATTCAAACACGTGACAATTTCCTCATTTGCACATCTTGATGTTGAAAACCAGGCATGATAACGCTATGGTAGGCTTTTTACACAGTGGAGCACGCCATGAGTCACCCCTCTATCAAACAAATTCTTAATTCCAAAGACTTAATTGAAACCACCATCACCACCTCTGGCTGGGTGCGCACCCGCCGCGACTCCAAAGCTGGCATTTCTTTTATCGCACTGTCTGACGGCTCGTGCTTTGGCACATTGCAATTGGTGTGCGCGAACACACTGGATAATTATAACGACGAGATTCTAAAACTGACAGCCGGTTGCGCGATCACCGTCACCGGACAGCTAGTCGAATCACAAGGTAAAAATCAAACCGTTGAGCTATCCGTCACCTCGATTGACGTTGTTGGTGGTATTGATAACCCAGAATCTTACCCCATGTCAGCAAAACGACACACACTCGATCACTTACGCGAACACAGTCATCTACGTCCTCGCACCAATATTATCGGGGCGGTCACCCGTGTACGACACGGTATTGCACAATCCATCCATCAGTTTTTTCGAGATCAAGGGTTTTTTTGGGTGAACACCCCCATCATCACCGCTTGTGACTGCGAAGGCGCGGGCGACATGTTTACTGTTAGCACACTAGACTGGATGAACATACCCCGTCAAGACAACGGTCAAGTGGATTTTTCTCAAGACTTCTTTGGTCAACAAGCCTTCCTAACGGTTTCGGGTCAACTTAACGTAGAAGCTTACTGCTTGGCTTTATCTAAAGTTTACACCTTTGGCCCCACCTTCCGCGCAGAAAACTCTAACACCACTCGTCACCTTGCTGAATTTTGGATGGTCGAACCTGAAATCGCGTTTGCCAATTTAGATGATGACATCAACTTGGCGGAAGCCATGATAAAATATGTCGTGAAAGATATTCTAGAGCAATACCCCGATGACATGGCTTTCTTCAATCAATGGGTGGACAAAGGCTGCATTGACCGGCTAGAAACCATGTTAAAACATAACTTTGAGAGACTGGACTACACCCAGGCAATTGACATCTTGCTAAAATCGAGTAAAAAATTCGACAACCCTGTCGCTTGGGGTATCGACTTACAAACCGAACATGAACGATACCTCACCGAGGAACACTTCAAAAAGCCGGTGGTCGTGGTTAATTACCCAAAAGACATCAAAGCCTTCTACATGCGCATGAATGATGACAATAAAACCGTGGCCGCAATGGACATATTGCTGCCGGGAATCGGTGAAATTGTTGGTGGATCGCAACGCGAAGAAAGAGTCGATATGCTAGAGCAGCGACTCAACAGTGCAGGACTTGATCCACAAGAATACAGCTGGTATCTCGATTTGCGCCGCTACGGCACAGTTCCACATGCCGGTTTTGGACTGGGCTTCGAGCGTCTCATCCGCTATATCACTGGTGTGGCCAACGTGCGAGACGTAACACCCTATGCTCGAACGCCAAAGCACATACCACCAAATAAATAAAAACAGGGAAGTAATACATGGGACACTCTTCTAACTCAATTATTAGCGACACCGCGCGTATCGCAAAGACGGCTGTTATTGGTGAGCATGTTACCATTGAAGACTACGCTGTTATTGAAGAGAACGTGACTATAGGCGACCACTGCCATATACGTTCACACAGTGTCATCAGAGCAAACAGCACACTGGCCAACCACGTGTTAGTTGATAGCTTCTGCGTCATTGGAGGCGACCCAGGAATCATCAACTTTGACTTGTCTATTAAGAGCGGAGTGGTTATTGGAGCGCACACCCAGATTAGAGAAGGCGTCACCATTCATCGCTCAAGCCAACCGAACACAGACACACACATTGGTAGACACTGTATGTTAATGTCTCAATGTCATGTCGCCCACGACTGTGTAGTCAACGACCATGTTACTATTGTTAACCAGGCCCTACTTGGTGGACATGTAGAAGTGAATCACCACGTCATGATAGGAGGTGGTGCAGTACTGCATCAATTTATGCGCGTTGGAGCATACGCCATGGTTGGAGGTGCAGCGTCTCTAACTCAAGATGTTGCACCCGCCACCATGGTCACGCAACGTGATGTCCTAACTGGACTCAATAGTGTGGGGCTAAGACGTGCAAAATTCTCAGCATCCGATCGCTCTCAACTCAAACAACTTTATAAAGCAATATTAAAAAACACGGGTAATCCTCAGAAACTTGCACAACACTACCTTGAGACTGAACCCAACTTATCGTCTCTGAGCAATGAATTCCTAACCTTCTTTCTATACCCAAGTCGCCGCGGATTTATTCGCGAAAAAAAAGTATCAAAAGAATCAGTGTAAACACACGAGATCTGGATTAAACTTCACTTTCAACCGACCAGGTTTTGACGGTGAAACCCGATTTGCTATTTTTTTTCCTAAGCATGGCTGCTGACAAGACAATTTAGGTGCCCGCGTTACTTCTCTTTTTTCTTCTCTAACCTATTGATATTCCAACTGGAGCCAATTTCCGCTCTAGGATCCTAGGTAGTTTTAATAAAGCCTTAAGACTAATGTGTTAATATAATAATTAAAATCACACCAGACAAAAAAAGACTCAATTATGGCCAACAAAAAGCTATCCGGTGACACATACACTGATTATTTACAGGCAGATCTGTATAAGGCATTAAAAAACAGAACGTTACCGCCTAAACCCCGGAAGGAGAATCCCAAACAAAACAGCTCGCATCGTCGTCAAGCCATATCGACACAATGGGAACCACTAAACCCAACACCGCTTCTCGCTATCAAAGATGCAGATATTGGATCTCGAACCAGTCAAAAGGAATGGCTTGAGGCGATAAAAGAAAACCGATCCTGTCTCGAAGATCTGTATTACACACTCAAAGATCTTAGTGATACACTGAAAAACGACCGTGATTTCATGCTTGAAGCAGTAAAAATAGACTCCCTCGCGTTAGAATTCATCGGTGACAATCTCAAAAGCGATAAAGACTTTTGGCTTAAAGCCATGCAAATAGATGGCTATAACCTAAAAAACGCTCCAGAAGAATTTAAAGCAGACCCAGATGTGGTTTTAGCAGCGTTAGAAAAAAGTACAGATCCACTTCAATACGCGCATGAATCTATAAGAAAGAATGCGCGGTTCATCGCTTGTATTAGTAACAAACCATACATTGATGAATACATTGACGAGTCAATAAGAGAGACGGTTTCTCAACTGGTGTGGGCAGATTCCATGAGTGAGTACAAGCTCAAGACAACAGACCAAGGGCAGTGCTTTGGCCTTAGCTCAATCATGGCATACATGGACAGTGTTGGAAAAACGGCATGGTGGTGTGACATGCTAAAAATTGCCGCAAACGAAGGTAATAGACACAGCACAAAGAGTATCAGGCAAAATAACATAATTGACTCTATCAATCGTTATTTGGAATACATTCAGCAAGGTGAAACTAATGAAGCATTAAAAAGTTTATACAATCAACCCATAGCCATGAGTGACATGCCAGATGATACCGATTCCTTAGTCACCAGTAATGGAGAAACACTAAATTACACACTGGGTCGAGTCATGGAACGTGTAACAGCACTGGTTAGGCAATATCAGGGGGATTTTGTTTCTTACGATGGCACAATCACCAACAATTTAAGCGCAGATAATTCAATAGACAAGTTCGAAAATGATAAAACAAAAACAGCACAAAGCCATGCAATCCACTATAGATCACCCTCTCAAACTGAAGTGCTAGAGAAAATTTATTCTCGCGACGCTGACATGAACCACCTATGCAGCCTCCTTGGATACATGAGCGATACAGATATCAAGAATGTTCTCAATCAAATGACACAGCAGCAGCAGAACAACGGCATAGGAATAATAATAATCTATCCACACGTACATGCTTGCTCGATACATATTCATTCTGACAATGAGAAAACGCTTTATACCTTCTATGACCCAAACTCGGACAAACACTTCTCAACACACGATCAAAATAGATTTATTCAGCACATGCAAGAAAAAGCTCAACAATACACAAAAAAAGAACACAAATGTAAAAATGGTGACTGCCTGTTTAGCATCAAGGTCTTTTCAAACAACAAGGTGAGAAAAGAAAATGAATCTCATCCCATTATTCAACACTATAATCGATATAATCCATTAAATAATATCACAGAGATGACCAATGACAATATCAAAGCATTACATTACGTCATGTCAAGAGAAAAAAAATACAAAAAAAACAAACAACACTCACACTTTGACAATCCCAGCATGCTGTTAGAAAAAATAAAAGAGCAAGCATTCGCATTTAAATTCGCCAGTGACCGCTTAAAGAGAGATAAAAATTTCATCATTCAAGCTATGAACCAGAACGGACTTACTCTTGAATACATTGACTCCGATCTTCAAAAAGACAAAGACATAGTACGAGCAGCAGTCTCGCAAAATGTTGACGCCTTACAATTTGCGTCAAATGGCTTAAAAATCAATGGGGACTTTATTTTAGACACAATGGATTCGATAAATCACAAAAAAGAAAAACTACACGTATTAGAAAAATATGAAAAAAATAGAGAAATTTGCAGCATATTGAAACATGTCTCTGATCCGCTAAAAATAAGCACATCATTCGTAAAAGAGGTACTAAATAAAAATGGCATGGCAATCAGTAGCGCCAACAACGAGATGAAGAACAACTTTAATCTTGCACTCGCTGCTGTCGCACAAAACCGCCATGCATTCAAATATATCGGGCATGATCTTCAGAAAAACGTCAAGTTTTTGGTGAAAGCAATCAAACACAATCCTTTTGTCCTTGAGAATATTCCTCAAGATAAAAATACAGACGCCGCAATCATGAGAGTGATACAAGACCAGCCACCATTATTGCAACACTTTTATATTGAAGAAGAATATAAAAGACTGTTAAAAACAAAGCCCTCTCTTGTAATTGAGTGGATAAAAACACAACATATTGAACTAAACATACTCCCGGAAAAACTCAAACATAAAACGTTACTATCCATCATCGAAAATCAACCGGACATGATTGATAACAAAAATATTAACCTCGTACTTCTACAAGTCTGCCGTAAAGCTTTTACCATGATCAAAGAGTCACGCCCCACAAATAATGATAACCACATTGACTCGGAAATAAAAATACTCGCGTTAGTGTTAGATCAACGATATAAAAAACGAAAACAGGGGAACGGGGAAACACCCGGAGACCAATCCACTCTATTAATTAACAGACTCTCAAGCGCACAAAGTGCATCTAAAGCAAAAAAAATACTCAAAAAAATACGAGATTATCGGATTCATTGTCAAACCTTAAAAAGAGAACTTCAATCACTTAATAACAACGAAGAAAAACAAGATAAAGAATTAAGAAGTAACCGAACAAGCTCAAACCTCTCGTCATTTTCATTTTTTAGCAACAAAAATAACCTGAAAAAAACAAAGGCCGTCAAACAGTATACGCAACCCACAAACCAAATATCCTGTAAGTAATCAATACCCCATCAAGCGGCGCATCCGCTCTATGTACTTCACTAAATTTTCCTGTTCTAGAAGAAACCGTTTCAAAGGCGTATCAATCTTGAAATAATAAATATTGGCTAAAAAACCATAACAACAAGCATCAACCACATGGTAACTCGACCCAAAAAATAGTCTTGGTCTGCAAGATAAAATGCCAGCGCACGTAAATTATCTCCCCCCCTGCTGATAAACCTCTTCAACGGTGTACCGCCCCAAACCCTGCGCATGGTATTTCTTCATATTAGCAACACGAAATGTATCCATTGACTCTGGCGCCAAACCGGGAACAGCCGCCATCAATGCGTTTCGAAACTGAGCATAATATCGTTCATCCTGCCATCGAGAATAAGACATCACCCAATACAAGTGCATATCTAGCATCCTAACGATCAAGAAGTGAAGCTGACATTGGTTCTCGGTTAAATCTGCATCCATGTTGATACGTCTAGTCCGAATAAAATGCTCGATAATAGCGTTACTGTCTCCCAGAATAGTGCCGTTATCATCCACGTCAGGTAATTGATTTCGAGGTGCATTCGACGCATCCAGCAAGATTTCAACCGTACAATCAATATCTGCTAATCAAAGGAAAGCATCCACCTTGAGACCAAACGGATTATTATCGATCAAGCCAAACATGGGCGGGTATAAATACAGTGTTATCATAACAACTCCTCGCTCCGATATACTTCCTTAACAAGAAACAATGTCATTAACTTTATCACTCTGCTCACACAGCGCAAAGATAATTACAAAAAACTAACACCATCAATAATAAACAGCACCGAAACAAACCTCAACTCTTTTAAACAAAGCTTACATAAAATGATAAAACAAGCTACCTCACTAGGCAACCACATTTTCGATAGACGACACACTCGATTTCTCTGAATTCTGCGCAAGCCCTATAGTATCGACATTTTTAATCAAACCCGCTAACTCCTTTTTTAAAATCTGTCTAAACTGCTCACTTAGACCACCCACTTTCGGAAGATTACTCACCTTAGTATCCGAATTACTCTTGAACGTTTGCAGCATTTCTTTAACTGTCTCTATGTATTCAAATGGCACTTCTCTATCTGCTTCTCTCAGTGTTTTTATACAACCGTGTATATCTCGCGTGAAAGAGTCAGGGCTAGAAACGGTAGAATAGGGAAATCCTTTCTTACCAGAGACAAGACGCTGATTCGTGATCTGATTAACGCAAGCATGGTATCGAACTGAAAATAGTCGCTGCGCCTCTTTTAAAATAAAAATTATTTTATTTTTATCGGTGCCTGATAATTTTTTCTTGGTTATTTCCTGATTTATTTCACACACCACTTCTTCTTTTTTACCTGAACTCAAAACCTCGTTATTCTGTCGCCGCTGTTGTTTTGCTCTATCATAACTTTCCTGCCTTTGCTTTTTTGCCGCCCGTTTTTCTCGTCTCACCAACTCCTCTTTCTGCTGCTTCTTTTGTTGGACTTCCTTTCTTCGCTTCTCATATAAACCTGCATTGCCGCCAGACTCTTGTGCTTTCTTTTTATTTTTTTGTAACGACGAACTGTACTTAGCAAATAGTTTGTCTACTTTATTTTCGATGAGACTAGAGGGCACTGGAAGCCCTCCTTGACTCAACAGATTTCCGGTGATGCTGGATATTAAAGATTTTTTACTCAACAACGATGAGTTTTCTTCTGATGACACTTCTTCCTTAACTTGGGACTCTTCTTTATCCTCCACCTTGGGATTAATCGCAACTGTGAACACAGCCAACACTGTTAAAGTAGCAAGTTGTTCATCATTTGATTTTTTGTTAAGCTCTTTCGACCGAACCTCAATAACGTCGGCCATCCCTTTTAAGGTCTCACCACTCCCCTTCGAGTTTTTTTCATAACAATATTTCAATGTACTTCCATACAACTTAAACAAAAAGCAGTCCATAATCTCTTTTCTCTGCTCTTGACACTGTATCAGACCATTCATATAAAGGGCTGTTGCTAAACTGATAAACTGATTCAACCGTTGCGGCAAAGTTATGGCTT
The DNA here is from genome assembly GCA_902581285.1 of uncultured Gammaproteobacteria bacterium. Classification (GTDB taxonomy): domain Bacteria; phylum Pseudomonadota; class Gammaproteobacteria; order Coxiellales; family Coxiellaceae; genus CACHNP01. Next base: position 66,786 of record CACHNP010000004.1, read on the forward strand.
GACCAATCAGTACCGGATCCTCTTTAAGGACCTCTTCCCAATCAAAGGACCCTGTTTTAAGCATGTTGGATAAATAATCCGGCTTATTTTTTCTTAAGGTTTCTACCTGTGAATATAAATCTAACCCACTCTGAATTGATAAACTCGATTTCATATCCTGCCAAACAGCACTTCCCGAATCTTTCATTGCTACAGCCAATGATCGTATGAATTCAAATTCAGAATGCGTAAATAAATACAGGAGCAAAGAGTTTATATGCCATGTTGATAGCCTGACTTCAATGCGGCTGTCCTGCAAAAAATAAGAGATTTTAGACGGTTCAATCAACCCTTGTGCTTCAACTGTGTGATAAGAGATTTCCGTTTTATCAGCGTCATTGTATTCAGTCAACTTAAGTGTTTTGTCTGGTGAATACACAAAAAAGGCTAATAAAGTTAGAAATTTTTTTTGCTTTGAATCGAGCCCATCATCGACTGGAGAGCTATCAGAAGGGCAATTTTGACTTTCATCATCGTTCTTGCACGCTTTCGGCACCGTGTTTGTAAACTGCCTCACCAGCTCCTGAACTAATACACAATTTGTATTGGGAGGCGACACATGAAGCTCAAACGAGTGAATATTGTAATCAAAGGCGCCAACAAAACGAGCGATACGAGCAATACCCATTGGAATCGACGGAGAATACGCCTTCCGTAATAAGTTCTCTATCACTAACAGATCTTTTTTTGAGCCACCACTTAGCCTAAGCTCCTGTTCCTGCTCTTTTTCCTTTTTATTTACTTTTTGCATTTTATAACCCTCACTTAAGAATCCTGATCGATTTACCTGTTTTTTAAACTTTTTTAAGTATAATACCCTATATCTAGAAAAATAACACTCTGCCACGATATCAATATGACCAACGTAAACACATCACCGTACTACACAATAGCTCCCATCTTACGTATTATGCATACAGCCCTTTACATAATGAGATCGTAATAAACAAGCTGCAAGATTCTAGCAAGCACTGTCTTGAAATATTGATATTCACCCTCACCTATAAATTAAGACGAAGAGGTAACCATGAACATTCTATTACTTAAAGAAAGCAATGCAGGTGAGCAACGCGTTGCACTAATACCAAATGACATCAAAACGTTAATCAATCAAAAGCATCGTGTTTTTGTTGAAAGTCACGCTGGATCTGCGGCTGGTTTTACTGATGACGAGTACACCCTTGTGGGTGCAACGATATGTCCATCCCCGAAAAGTGACAATGATTATCACGAGCTTTTCACACAGAAAGACATTATTGTTCGCGCAAAACGCCCTAACAAATGTCGCGAACGTCAAGAAGCTAAAGCATACAAGCCAGGTACCATCCTTATCGGCGCACTCGATCCACATGACCCCCATTCAAACCACATCGAAGAATACAAAGCTGCAGGAATACGTAGTTACAGTATCGATCAAATGAAATTACCAACAGATAATCCAATGAACGTACTCGCTCAAATGAGCCGGATCGCAGGTCAACTCGCACTTGATGATGCCTTAGAAAAATTGGATAGTGTGCCTAAGAAAATTGTGATTATCGGCTTTGGTACGGCAGGAAAATCCGCATTTCATCATGCCATTAATCTAGGTTACACACCCCACGTCATCGTCAACCAGCAGAAAAAATCAATTGAAGTTAAACAAGATGGGGGAGTGCCTGTTGTTATTGAAAAAAATACCCAGTTAGAACAACAACAAGCTGTTATTCAAACTCACCTTTGTGATGCAGATATCGTTATCACCACCGCGCGCTCCTCCGGAAAAAAATCCCCTCTGCTTATTCCAATGTCAACACTAAATAAAATGCAACCGGGTCGCGTGGTTATTGACATGGCAATTGCAGAAGGTGGAAATGTAGAGAATAGTGAGCACGATAAAACCTTAAGACTGGGTAACAACGTCATCGTCTCTAATACCAGCGGTTATCCTAAAGTGAAGCCACACCAATCCAGTATTTTGTGGAGCCAAGCCACACTGCAGTTCATTGAGCTATTGTTATCTGATAAAGGCGTACCATTGCAATCACTGTCTTAACACCAAGTTATTATTGCACTGACACCCAATAAAATAAAAAAATAATGATTCATCTCAACCCACTTTCTCTTTAAGACAGGTATCCTGCCAATTAGGATGAAATTTAACGCAAGGACTAGCGTATGCATGAAACCAAGGCTGAGCAATGGGCAAGACACAGTGCAAAAGACAAAAAGCAATCCGACATTGATTATCTCAACAGTTTAGGTAAAAAGGAAAAAATTCACTACCTCACTAGCGAAGTAAACAAACTGCAAGATAAATTAACGGAAAACATTTCGAAAGCAATATGCACCTCCCAAGATCTCGACAGACTTAACGACCAAAGTCAGTCACTGTTAAGGAAGTCCAGAAAATTTTATAAAAGAAGTCGAAAAACAAATCTCTATCAAAACGGCTGCTGTGGCTGTATTTTTATCATCCTAAACGAGTTCTTTTCAGCCGTAATAAATTTCATTAAAAAAATATTTTGCTGTTGCTCTCAGCCGAAAGAAACAGAGCCGCAATCATACCGCTATCAATAGCCTACTGAAGCTCGTATCAATCAAGATAATTAATGACTGTGTCTATTGTTCAACGAAAATCCCATTTATAAAAATGGTTATCCTTTCACACCAACCCGATTATAAAATTTGACCAACAATTAGACCTCTACCAAGACGTCACTCTTAGACTGCTGATCAATTAGAACTTCCTTCTCAGCTGTTGCTGTTAATGCATCGTAAACCAACTCAAACAAGTATCCCATATGAATTCTATTAGATAAATCAATCTTATCCACATCGATCTCTAAAATTGGGCTTCGATGAAAACCAAACTTTCTCACATCATTAGCGTAAGTTCGATAGAATTTTGCCATAGAGGCTATTTCAGCATACGACCAACCACCCTCAACCTCCATTGCACGACCGCGTTGTTGTATGCGACTCCAAGCTAACTCAGGGCGGCCACGTAACACAATCATCAAATCAGCAGCGGGCAGCGTTTGATTAACTTGCTTAAATTCGGTAGTCAAACGATCTAACTCACTATCTGTTAAGTGACCATCCTGATGAAACTGTCGACAGAAAATTAACAAGTCCTCTGCCAATGACCGATCTTTCACATAACTAGCATCACCACTTTTTCCTTGGCGACGCTGAGCAGCTCGCATCTGTAGAAAGTGACGCTGCAAATCACAACAGTATTTTTTCTTATCTTTCAAAAACTGCCCCAACAACGGATTTTTCATTGGATTTTCATACAATGCTTCTACTCGCAAACTCTGATGCATTAACGCAGTCACCGTGGACTTACCCAGTCCAACATTACCAGCAACCGTGATCAGTTTTTTGTTTTCACGCAAGTAATCTTCTAAACGCCGTTCTGCATCAATAGCGCGTAACGCGGCTTCTGTTTGAGGCAAGGACACCCAGTCCTTCAATTTTGGCGTAGTCACTCGAATATCCAACTCGCGAATTTTATCAACAATCCGTCGGCACGTGCCCTCAAGATACTGATTTAAGTTCTCCGCTTCTTGAGCATCAATAATAAGAACCGGACAATTAACATGACGAGTAATAAATTCCTCATATAATGTATTCAATAAGTCTAAATACGTTGCTGGTATCGATTTCTCACTATCTCGCCCACGTTTCGCAATACGGTTAAGCAAATCATCCGTACTTGCCCTTAAGTAAACAACTAAATCAGGTTCAGATATTTTCTCCATCATTAAATTGTAATTTCTTTGATACGCTAAATATTCTGCCTCAGTTAAGTGCCCTAAAATCTTTTGTGCCTTACCGAAAATATGGTAATCTTCAAAAATGGTTCTGTCTTCTAGAATGATACCCCTTGCTCTATTAATAAACGTTTGACGCTCTAAACGACCATTAAAAAACTCCACCTGGGCAGTAAAGGCATGTTTTATCGGATCGTGATAAAATGCATCCAACACATCAGGATTAAACTCCTCAGCAAACGTGTGCAAAGACTCTTCATCCGTTTTATCTGGCCAAACTTGCAGCAAAATATCTGACAGCGGTGGCTTCTTTAACGCTTCAATTAACGTCGATTTACCGACACCAATGTTACCAACAATCCCTATTCTTAAATTTTCCATAGTTATTTTTTACCCTGCTTATTTAACGGCAATGCTGGGCAGGAATGAAGCAGCACCACACAGTATGTTTAGACGAGCGTCTCAAAAGAAGACTGAAATAATAACAGCATTTTAATGAAAGAAAAAGTGATATATTTTAACCATAATAAATATAGAATAAGCTATTTCACTAAAATGTTATGTCAACACTTTGCAAATGAAAAAGCGCGATAGCTTCACCAAACATCAGTAAATTAAATAGCCATTAATCTCATCACAACGAATTAACAATTTGAAGCCTACTATCAGAATTCAAATGCCGAAAAGGGTAAAATATCCTCCACCCACCTCTGCGCCGTCTCCCGTGTCATTTTGTACTTTACATTAACTCACTTTGTGCTAAAGTTGTCGCGAATTTATTTGCAAGAACACAGAAAGCGGCAATGGAAGCCAATAACTTTTAAAAATAATGGAGTCATCTGTGAAACCATCTCACTCATTCATTTCTTCTAATAGAAACAGTCTAGAAGCCTTTATATCAAAGCAACTCTCTTTACTTTTTGTGTGTGGCCAAGGGCCAAAGAACACAAAGCAGCGACTGATAACATTACTACCACAAGCAAGCACTTCAATTTGTGATGGGTCAACATTAAAAACGAGTCACCAATTAATCTATTATCTGCAACAACAACTCAGAATACCCCCACCGAAAACAACTCTAAAATTAACTCAACACTTAGACTATATATACACAACCAGTATTCGTGAAAAAAAGCATGTTTTCCTATTAATTCATAACTCTCATCTCATCCCACTTCCAGTATTAGCCGCAATTGCACACTTCACCCTTTTACAGGAAGATAATCCAACCCTCTCAACCGTCATATTAACTAATGAGAGAACCATCCAGCAAACAGCCCAATTAGGTCTAAAACGCTTCCCGTTGATAGCACTTGATGATTTAGAAAAAATCCTTATTTTTAAAGATTCATCATTAAAAAAATTAAAGTTGAAAAAACCAAAGAATCACTGGATATTTAAACCGCAAACAATCGCAGCCACATTAACAACGTGTTTTGTATCGATATCACTAATATCAAAGTATGAAAAGCATCACATACAAAAAAACGTTACCAAGCTGCCAAACCCAATCTTCATTCGTGCACATCAAGCTCCTCTCGTAATTAACTCTATCAAAGTAAAACAACAAGCCAAACTCTCTCATATAAAATACCCAACTAAAAACTCATCACTAAACCCGCTCAAATACACCCACCATTAAAAAGCCATTTGACAAACAAAACCCAGTATTGGTATTGTAACGTATGTAATAAACGAGACCCAAGATGTCAACTGAGCAACCCATAGAAAATACTCAAATAAAAAAAACAAATTCCAGAATATCACAATACAAGCAACACACGCTCGCCGCTTTTCTTGAAGCCAGATTCACAATAAACAGTTTCATCATATTTTCATCACTCATTGGTCTCATGACAACACACGTATTCTCTTTATCCTATAATCAAATACTGACTGCTATTTATAGCGGCTTACTCTTACTCTTCTACTGGGCAAAACGCCATGATGACGACACAGTTCTGTTCTGGCATCAAGTACTACACTGGGCTGGCATGCTTATTGCTTGCATTATTTTAACAGCTAATGTCACTTCTGAATTAATCAATTCACCTCAAGCCGGACAACTACTCTCGGTGCTACTTGGCTTTTCTCTATTTCTATCTGGTGTCTATGGCGACACCAGCTTCATGCTTTCAGGTCTCTATGTGCTCAGTCTAAATTTTATTAGAGTTTCCTTTTCACCTCATAGTTATCAAATCTACTTAATTAGCACAGCCTGTTTTTTATTGTTACTTTTTGTTATCGTTATTTTCACCATAAAAAAATCACAACACAGGTACTAACTATGCGTCAACTTGCTCTTCTTTTAGCACTCCTATGCCCCTTCATATCTTATGCAAAAAACACTCAAAGCGAACTCAGTGCGCTTGAGAGAGACCAAAACAGTCGCTACCATGGTCATCTAGCGCTCTTAGTAACAGATAAAAATAACGACTATTTTTATCAACTTAACAAAGACAGTTTTTTTACTCCGGCTAGTGTCACTAAACTATTTACTGCTACGGCAGCCTTACTGAGACTAAAACCCAATTTCAAATACCAAACCGCCATCTACACAACCGGCTCAATTGTCAATGGCACTCTCAATGGCAACGCTTATATCAGATTCACTGGTGACCCCACTCTCACATCTCAAATGCTAAACTCGCTCATTTCAACATTAGCAAAACGAGGCATTAAATCAATTAGCGGAGCTGTTTATATTGATGCAAATACATTTGATTCCGACTATTACCCCAAAGGAAGCTCAATTGATGATATTAATTTCCTTTATTCCAGCCCAATTTCTTCTGTCATCATCGATCGAAATGCCTTTAATCTCACCGCGACAATCAACCCACGTACATCCCCATCCATCATCATACACAAACCACATTATTTAAACGTCACCGTCCATAACAACCTGTATTTAAGCAACGCATCAGATTGCTCCTATTCAATCAAAAGTAACATGCAAAATAGTTACACATTTCAAGGATGTATATATAAACCGCGATACAAACAAACCCTAACCTTTTCACTCGCCATACATAACCCGATTCAACTTGCACAAAATAAAATTGCAACTTATATAAAAGCAGACGGTATTCTACTACAGCATACCATCCGTATTGGTAACACACCCCTCAATGCTCAGCTTATTGCAGAACACCAGTCCGAGCCACTATCCACCATGCTAATCCACATGCTAAAACACTCTGATAATCTTTTTGCCAACGCAATTACTAAAACACTCGGACACACCAACTCAGGCCAACCTGCTAGCTGGAATGATGGAATTAACGCCATTAAAACAATCCTTAGTACGCAAGCCCACCTAAACAAAAAAAACCTCGACTTTATGGATGGTGCAGGAATATCTCGCTACAACCTGACGACTGCACAAACCATTGCGCACTTACTACAGTTTATTCAAAAAACACCCGTGCTCGAAAAATACCTTATCCCCGCTTTACCTATTGCCGGCCATGACGGTACATTAACATATCGCATGAAAAACCTTCATCATAACGAATCTTTTAGAGCTAAAACAGGCACATTAACTGGTGTTTCTAACTTGGCTGGTTACCTCACCACAAGAAATAACAAGCATTACATTATCGTTATTTTAGCTGACAATTTCACTAGCAAAGCAAATTCAATTAGACAAATTGAAGACAAAATGGTCCTCGCGCTGGCAAACCAGTAATACCTAAAGACAAGACTCACCCCAACATATTGCTACAATCTAAATAAAATAAACCTCGAAATATGAAATAAAATAATTAATCGACAATACTGACTTAAGTCATAACACGTTTTAATTATCAACTTGATGTGGTGTTAACTTAACTTGTTATTCAAATCCGCTTATCTGCTAGACCGAAGAAACATTCTTACCTTTAACTTCACCCGACTACTTCGTTTGTGAGTGAGACGAAGACAGCCTGATATAGTGTTTCGCACTATAGAGTAACTGCTCATGTTCCTTCGGTGTTAAATCGCGAACTCGTTTTGCCGGCGAACCTCGATAAAGCCCACCGCTGTGTAATCGTTTCCCAGGAGTCACAATGCTACCTGCTGCAACCAAAACATCCGACTCAATAATAGCACCATCCATAATGATCGCCCCCATCCCAACAAGGACACGATCATGGATGTCACATGCGTGAATAATCGCGCGATGACCCACCGTCACATCTGCCCCCAACGTTGTCGCAATACCGCCAGGTGAATAAGGACCATCGTGCGTCGCATGAATAACCGTATGATCCTGTATATTAGTTCTCTGACCAATGGCTATGCTATTGACATCACCGCGCACAACCACGTAGGGCCAAAGAGACGCTTGCGCAGCGATCGATACATCACCAATTATCAACGCTGTTGGATCAACATAGGCTGAATCATCAATATGCGGCTCATTATCCCCGTAACGTCTTTTCATAGTCAAGCCTTTAAATTCTATGAACTAGCACAACAACCTCTTAATGAGTTTGTTAGTGTTTTAGTTTATTATAATGTTGCTGATCAATAATGATTAAAGATCAAAGCTTATAAAGGAGTACACTATGCCACAAACGCCCCTTTCACTACAAGAGCAATACGCCGCCAAGAGCGTTTGTTACGGCTGCGGACCAGCCAATCCCCATGGGTTACAAATAAAAAGTCTCGTATCTGGTGACTACGTTGTCGCCACGTTTACGCCGGCGAGCCACCATCATGCTTTTCCAAATGTACTGAATGGCGGAATTATTGCAACGATACTTGACTGTCACTGTAATTGGGCCGCATGCTGGTTCTTAATGCAACACAACAAACTGGATACCCCGCCTTGCACCGTAACAGCAAAAATGGAAATCACACTAAAAAAACCGACGCCATTAAACACGCTGACATTAATTGCCAGATGCACTGAGGTCAGTAATAATAAAGCCACGATCAACGCGGATCTCAAAATTAATGATGTTATTTATGATCAATTTCGAGGGGTGTTCGTTATGGTTCCACCAGACCACCCCGCCTTTCATCGTTGGTAAGCTAACCGTGTTTGTGAATCGAAAAATAGGATATATTTAAGTGCTTCTTACAGTAATACACCGCTGACAGAGACATAAAAAGTCGACTTACCAACAAAGGTATTGCCGCCCCCCAAATACGATAAGTTGGCACCAATACTATTTCAAGTACGACAATTGTAACAAGTGCCACTAAATTAATAATTCCGGATATCTTTCGATAATCACTCATCGTTAATAACGTCGATTTTACAACAAACGGTACCCTAATCACAAAACTGATAAAAATAAAAATAAAAAGCACCTTATGCGTAACCAATGTGGGGTCAATAATTGAAACAAAGAAACCAGGAAAGAGACAGGCGATAACCAATAGCACCACACTAATTAACAGTAATTTTGATTGAATCCGATTAACCAGCAGCTCTAACTTCGTCCAATTTTTTTCATATAAAAATGACGATATCAAAGGCATATAATAAAATTGCACCGCACTCAAAATAACCCAAATAAAAGCACATAGTGTTAAAAGAGCGCCAAACACACCGACATCAGCTTCAACCGGGCCAATAATCTCAAGCAACAACATGTCAATTTGAACTACCACACTGAGTACGATTTCGGTTAACAATAATGAAACTGATGCTGCTAGCCAAGGTTTAGTTTCATAGTCGGCCTTAGTAGGCCACCCTCTCAAACCAGTAAACCGAAACAAAACCAGCATCAAGATCAATGTAAGTGATGCAAAAACTGCTCCATACACCGTAAACACACTACCAATCACATGATCATGATCTAACTTATCTAAAATCATTAGTGTCAGAACAAACATAGCAGGAAAAAAAACATTCTTAGATAGACTGGCGACAAGGAAATGACCTGATGCATTCAGCAGCCGACTGATCATAGTATACACGCCGACAACAGGTATAATAAACAAAAACTCCAAAGAGTGATGCAGTGATAAGTAGTGCTTCAGTGCTGAGTTATGTATAGCAGGAATGATTAAGAAAGAAGTCACCATCAAAATGACGGTTGAAATAAGTGCAACACCTAAAAAAACGAAAAACAAAGCAATGACTTTATGCTGCTTACTTTGTTTGAAATAAGGCGGACCAAATACGTCAACACCAAATATGCCGCCAAGCGTGGTTAAAGGAACCAAGACAAAGAGCAAGGATTCAAATATTTTGTAATCGCCATAATGATCTAAATCCAAATGAATAATTAAATATCGATTTAAATAAACATTTAAAATATAGCCTATAAAAAATATAACGATGACTAAATAAGCCTGTTTCTTATCTCTTTTTTTTACCATAGACCCAGTCTACTTAGCCAATTGAATGGCGTCAACAAATCAGAGACAGGCACCTCATATTATTTCAAGCAAGACTGTGTTAGGCTGTATATCATTCACTTATTTTTTATTTTTGAAATGTTATACTTTAAGAAAAAAACCATCAAGCGAATCGCCCTATTGGGTTACCTTGTCTTACTCTTTCTGCTCTATCTTTCACCTACAATTTCAGCAACTAACCCGGCACAGTCACTGATAAAGCAAATTCCACACAACGACAAATTGAGTCATTTTTTTCTATTCTTACTGCTCAGCCACCTTTGTTTCATTCAACAATACCCGACCCATTTTCGCCGTGTAATTTTACACGCCGCCGTTCTTTTATTTTTTGCTATTGCGCTGGAGCTCACGCACCTTCTGATCCCAGCACGTCATTTTGAATGGCTCGATATGTTGGCTAATATCCTAGGCATCATTACCTATTCTGTTTTCTTTACGTTGCGCTTGAAGCATAGAAAAAAATAAAAAAATAAATAAAATCAATATTTTGCATTAACACCTGCATTTTTGTAATAAAAAATACTTGCCTTCTGCACTTTATTTAAAATGATCCATGCTATTGAATCAACACTGAAACACATCGTACCGGATTAGGGCAATAAAAAACTTAAGATACTGTTTTTTATAACAAAACACAACTTCAATAGACCAGCCTAACCACACGGAAAACACCATTAATTAATATTATCTTAATTATTGTGTGCTATATTAAAACAAATGAAGTACCCACTCACGCTTAAGATGAAAGGAACAAACGATGCCAGCACAATCAATGCAAGAAATCCTAGCCCCACTACGGAAAGATCTTGATATCGACTTTTTAACCTACGCACGTTATCACAATGAAAATGTTCATTTTTTTAGTACAGACACCAATGACTTAAGCGCCTACCTAGCCGATGAACAATCGCAACTACCGGGATACATGGATATTAGCAATCAATTAATGGACTGGAGCGATTATTGCTCTAGTCAGTTCCTTAACTATTGCTCAACGCAGCTGGACTACAGTCCCTCCGGGGTCACACTCGTTCTGCATCACCCAGATACAAGCGAACACATATCCCTTGGAACCACAAACCGACAACTTGATTTACGCTCACTTCTCCAATTCAAGCCCGGCTTAAAGCATAAAATATTAACCTACGTACGCACCCAAATTAATCAAAATCGTAAGCGCTTCACACCAGTGATCGCTGCCAATAAGAAAAAAAACAGAGCTGATCAAATCAACAACAATGTTATTCCGTTCTCAAAAACCACCTTGTCACACGAATATGTCTACGGTGCCAATGGTGAAACGTTCCTCACTAGAGCAGAAAAAAATGTTCTGCTGCATATACTAGAACTGTGCTCCGCGAAAGAAATTGGCAGTAAACTGAATATATCGGCCAAAACGGTCGAGTCCCATACCGCTAATATTCGACAGAAGCTCGGGGTTAGATCAAAACACGATATGTATAAAATTGCGATACAAAACCACTTGGTCTAAGCGAGAACAATATCGCACCTCAAATCAACTCAACTAACTAAACAAGGTCACACCGTAACAACATTGATTGATTGCCCATTTAGTGTTAACTTGAACCCAATTTACTATCGGATATCACCCCATGACAATAACAATCAATTTTATTGGCTGCGGAAAACTGGGAAAAACAATAGCCAAATGCTTAGCTGACCAGAACAACATACGCATTATCGGCGTTTGTAACCAAACTCTTAGCAGCGCTCAAACTGCTATCGCCTTCATCAAACAAGGCCAATCATTCGGGAGCATCCACGAGCTTCCTCCCGTCGATATCACCTTCATCACATCGCCTGACGATAAAATTCAAGCTTGCGCCAACCAACTAGCGAGTAGCCCACAATTGAAATCAGGCAGCTCAATCGTGCATTGCAGCGGGTTATTACCTTCTACTATACTGCAAGCGTGCCAGCAACAGGGCTGCTACATTTACAGCGCCCACCCTATGCGAAGTTTCTCAAACCCAACCACTAGCGTGGCCCAATACGCCGGAACCTACTGTGCTATCGAGGGATGCGAAGCACAAATCAGCGCCATTGCTCAGCTGTTCCAATCAATCGGATCTATCACCTACCGCATCAACCCACAACACAAAGCCACCTATCATGCGGCTAGTGTCATGGCTTCAAATTACCTCATCACACTTGCCGAGAACGCACACACTTCTTTCAAGTCTTCAGGCATAGCTCACGAACAAGCACTCGATCTGGTTATCAGCTTGATGAAAAGCACCCTGCACAATTTAGAGGCTACTCGGTGCTTTAAATCGGCACTAACTGGCCCAATCCAACGCGGTGACATCAATACGGTTAAGTTACACCTAGAGAATCTGCCATCAGAAAAGCTCACTACACTTTACCAACAGCTGGGTGAAGCTACTCTCAAAATTGCCACTCATTCTCATGCTGAGCAACAAGCGCTTGCCGACTTACTCAACAACACAGTCACACAATAACCGGCTTGTTACCCGGCTTATCGCGCTTCATAAAAAAAGTCATTCACCGCTCTCGATTAAAAGCACTCTCACACCGAGCGAAATCATCTTAGAGTTACCCTGTTAAGCCAAAAAAATGCTACACTTAAGGCATCACTGACGCAACATGGATAAAAAATGCACAAAGACCCAATTTCTTTTGATTTCAGCAACCCTGACTTCAGTCAATTCATTGACACACTCAAAACCACGATTGAGCAACAAAAATCGAAAATTAACCAATTAACAGAAAATGACAACGTCACCTGGGACTCTTTCATGCAGCCATTAGAAAGCATGGACAACGAACTGGACGCCCTAGTCACTCCGCTGAGTCACCTGAATAGCGTCTGTAACAACCAGCAAGTCCGCGACGTATACAATCAATGCATCCCTATACTTACCGAGTTTTCAACTGTATGTGGGCAAAATAAAGCTTTATGCGATACCACTGACCTGCTAAACCAACAATCAGATTCCCTCGACCAAGCACAACAAAAATCGCTGGAACACAGCCTGCGAGGGTTTAAATTATCTGGTGTCAACCTCGAGGAAGAACAACAAAAAGAGTTCCAAACACTGTGTACTGAACTATCTCAGCTTACCACACGATTCGAGGAAAACGTTCTAGATTCAACACAAGCTTGGCACAAACACATTACGAATATCGATGAATTGGCTGGGTTACCTGACTACGCTTTGGCAACCGCGAAACAAGCCGCACAAAACAGCGAGCTTGACGGCTACCTATTAACATTACACGCACCTTGTTACATCGCGGTCATGCAATACGCAAACAATCGAGAGTTAAGAGAGGAAATGCACCTGGCTTACAGCACGCGCGCCTCTGATCAAGGACCACATGACACCAAATTTGATAACCAAGAGATCATTTTCAGCATTTTAAATAAAAGAAAGCAACTGGCCAATTTACTCGACTTCAAAAACTACGCTGAATACTCATTAGCAACCAAAATGGTGAAGCAACCGCAACAAGTCTTAGACTTTCTATGGGAATTAGTCGAACGCAGTCGACCTCAAGCCAAAAAAGAATACCAAGAGCTAATTGACTTTGCAAAAGATGAGCTACAACTCCCTGATTTGCAGCCGTGGGACTTGAGTTATGCCTCAGAAAAAATGAAAGAAAAATACTTTGCAATTTCAGATCAAGAATTGCGCCCTTACTTTCCTGCACCCAAAGTGATTGACGGCTTATTTACTATTGTGTCTCGACTATTTAATGTGAGTATAGAAGAGCAGCAATTA
>CACHNP010000005.1 GCA_902581285.1 uncultured Gammaproteobacteria bacterium
GAAATCAGCCAATTTTATTGAACAATCTTCTATTTTTGATCAGCTGCTAATCAATGCGGTTAACCATCACAAGGGCTTTTATCTTAACACGGGTGGCGATAGGAGAATGGCCTGTCAAATTCGACTAGTTGATTGTCAATACCCTATAGTCAGCGCCAAAGAAATGCGTTTCGTTAGAGCTGCGACCAGCGACTATTGCATAAAAATATCATCCGATAAAGTGTCGATAATAGATTTTCACGATATTGACAATCAACACGGTGTGTCATTAAAAGTTGAGCCGGGTTACTATAAAGTCGCAACCTACCATTTCTTCATACCTAACAAAGTCGATAGCTGTTATGTCATTTTGGTGGCGACAGATAAACCGGAGCCCAACATACTCAATTCAATTGATAGCTTTGAGTATTGATTAGCCCGTATGAGTGACTCTTAAAAACTTAACTGTCCTCATTATTAAATTTTGTCAGCCGTTAATCTGCTTACCCAATGTGATTCGATTAGATGTGACTGGGGTTCATTCAGCGGGGGTTCCTGTTTTGCGGTTGGAAATGAAACTAACCCCGCGGGACTGTATCTAAGTCATTGTTATTTAGTTTTTTTTTCATATTTTTTATTGGGTGCGGTTTGAAACACACTGTTTCCACTGATCTCCTGCTTTTTGATGGTTTGTGCAGTTTTTTTCCTTTATAATGGTGTCAATGGTCAGTCAATATTGATGTGGTTTGGTTAAGTAAAGGGGGGTGAGAGATGCGCCTATCTGAAAGAGTAAAAGCAGTGGAATTATGTTTGCATCATATAGCGGTATTCGCGCGTGATCATCAACATAATCTTTCAGGCCTTCATGATCAGCTTGTTTTTCTTAGAAAGCAAATGCGGTCTTTGGCGGCAGTGTTAGTGGACGTTGATCAAGTTCAAATGATCAAAGATATTTTGCTGCATTTGCAGCGTTATATCAATATTGTCAGGCAATCAGAAAAGTATGCAGCTGTAATTAATAGAGAAGTCGATTCGTGGTTTAGTCAAATTAATACGGATGTTGGTAAATTACTTTGTGGTTTAAGAGACATGCTCATCACCAGTGATCCCGAGATTCCAGATTTTAATCCAGTTCCCCTTAATCCTCATACGGGTTCAAGTTCGCCGAAGTCAAGCTTAAGTCATGAGTTAAAGAGCGTGTTATCCAGTTTGTCTTTTGGGCTGGGCGCACCAACTGGAGTTGGCGTAAGGGACGATTTGAGTTCAGGTCCTGTGGCGTTTGATTCGTCGATTGTATCCAGTCGGCGCCTATCAAATGAAGATTTGGCTGCGCTGAAAAAGACTGTGCTGGAGCGTGCCATAACGCTGAAGGCAGCACCTGTATCGCATGTGATTGCTGGTGCCTCTGTTAATCCAAAAAATCATGATACTTTGTATTCCGATTATCACGGAGGTGGGGGTGGTGGTGTTGGTCCATCGACTAACAGCGAGTCGCGCGCAACCGTGCGGCGTCAATCTGCGGTTAGACTATCGCCAATACAGGTTCTTGAAGAGGATCTCAATGATCCGAGTGGTATCAATCGAGAACCGTTACTGAGATCTGGGGGCAAACGTTGCAACGTTAGTGATACGAGTGAAGTCCGGTCTGATGGTAGCAGTGCATGCGTTGAGAAAAATACGGACGTGGTGTCCCGGGGTGTTGTCGACACGATTTCGGGGATGGCTGCTGGCTTTGTTAAACCAAATAATCCTCGCAGTAATCCTGGTGTGGGAGAGAAGCACGAAAATAAAACATCTGAATTAAAGGTTAAGCCGAAAAGTAACGGGTTGATATCTCGTTCAAAGGGGGGCTTGCAGTCTGCCCGAAATTTATTTTCTGGTGTGAGCGCAAGGTCAGTGGAGCGAAGAAGCTTACGCTTGACGTCAGGGGCATTACGTAACTCGGTTTCAGTTCATGAGCCCAACAAGGAAGTTGTCAGAAGACAGTATCATCAGGACGAATCAAGCGTATCGTCGGATGGCTCGGTTTTATCTTGTGATTTCAGAAAGGAAATGACAGGTCGACAGCCTCAGTACGATAAATCAAGCGTATCGTCGGGTGGTTCGGTTTCACCTCGTGATTCCGACAAGGAAATCGTCGGAAGACCGTATCAGCAGGATGAACTAAACTCGTCGTTGCTGGCTAAGTCACCATCGAACGTTGGTCGTGGCCATCAGGCTGAAGTCGCCTCTTTTGATAGTGGTCCATTAGGATCAAGAAAACGGCGCCCGTCTTGGTATCAGCGAGCGCACAATGCTGTTATCGACTGGCATGAGCCTGAGGGAAATCAAGGCGCGAGCTTGAAGAATGAAAATAAGCAATTACTGAAACGGCGCTCATCAGAAAACAGTCCTGATGGTCTTGTGTCGCGACAATCGGGTGTGCGACCTCCCGTGTGGTTGAAGAGAGAAGCGGTTGAAATACTTGGGGAATACCATTACACAAAAACGCCTGTGTGTCAGTTGGATCAATTGGTTATTTTGTTGCATGACAGTTCTTATGGTAGGCACGCATCGTTATCACACTTGGCGGTTCCTGGTGGGGTGGCACAATTCGTGATTAAGGATGCGCAAAATTTAGATTTGTTCATTCTTAATTTGAAGGGGGTGTTGTGTAACCCCGCTTGTTTATTAACGAACCCCGCTAAAACCCGGGTGATACACCAAATGGATGAA
This sequence comes from uncultured Gammaproteobacteria bacterium, assembly GCA_902581285.1. Classification (GTDB taxonomy): domain Bacteria; phylum Pseudomonadota; class Gammaproteobacteria; order Coxiellales; family Coxiellaceae; genus CACHNP01. The sequence continues at coordinate 2,695 of CACHNP010000005.1, forward strand.
ATCTATGATAAATTGAGGTCGGGTTATTGTACTCGATGTGAGTTGGATTTAGTTGATATATTTAAAAAGATGGACGAGCCTATTTTTAAGCAAACTCGTGGCGATATTTTCACGACCGTGTTATTAAAGCGATTTTTAGAGGAGCATTATGTTGCTCTTGAAAAGAAAATTCGTATCGATGCAATTGGTTATAAAAAATCAGACCATCTTCTTGACGCGTTGAAATCACTTTATCATCAAATTGAGATGTTGCGTTGTTCATTTGAGGCCAAGGGGTTACATCCATTTGGGCGTGATAATGCTGTTATGCTGAAGCAATTACCGGAGAGTGATATAAAAAAAATCATTCGTGATAGTTATGCTGTAGAAGAAAACATATTATCAATCGCATCGAATCACTCTGAGTTTGCACTCCAAGCGGCTTGTTACCGCTATTATTATGTTGTTCCAGTGCTGGAGAGTGTTGTTCGCTTGCAAGAGCGAAAAAAGCATGATCCATTGTACGCAGATGTTTTTGGTTTACGTGCAATGGCAACGAGACTGGGGCAGGCAAAAAATATTGCCCTATTTTTTCGTTTTGTTTATCAATCTTTGCCCAGTAAAGAAATGTTGCTGGGAGAGAAGCATCACCAAGTGTCGCAGCTGAAAGCATTGGCTCAGTCCAAGCAAGGCTCACAAGTGGTTTCCGGGGTCTCTTTATTTGCACAATTAAAACACCATCCCGGAGTAAAAAAACAGGGGTTTGGGCGCTTGGTCAACACGGTTAGCGGGCGGCGTTACTTGTTACTTAAAGCGGCGCAATCACATCGCCCAGTCGTGGCTGGCTGTTGGTGAAAGAAGTGTTTAAAACAGTATTGACATTCGTGGCCATAGTTAGATAATGACGATCTTGAGGTGTGTTTTTTTTGAACATTAAGGGGTCGTTATGTCGGTGTCAGTGTCTGTGGTTGATTTTAGAGGCGAAGGTGCGGTTGATGAGTTTACGCAATCATTGGTTAGTACGGGGTTTGCTGTGCTGCGCAATCATCCTGTGGCGGTCTCTTTGGTGGATGACTTGTATGCAGAGTGGCTGAATTTCTTTAATGATGACAGTAAATTTCAATATCTTTTCGATGAAGCGTCGCACGCTGGTTTCATTCCTTTTGAGCGTTCAGAAACGGCAAAAGGATCAACTATCAAAGATCTCAAAGAGTTTTACCATTATTTCCCTGGTAAGCGATGCCCTGATAGCTTGCTTTCTGTCACTCAGCAAGCGTATTCGGAGTTGGAAACACTGTCTTTGACGCTGCTTAATTGGGTTGAGGGTGTGCTGCCTGAGGCCATTCGTGAGCGGCTGAGCATGCCTTTGTCGGATATGGTGCAGGGTTCAACACACACGTTATTGCGTGTCATTCATTATCCGCCGATTGATGACGATATTGAGCCGGGAGCGGTTCGCGCTGCTGCGCATGAGGACATCAACTTATTAACACTGCTGCCCGCAGCCACAGCGAAGGGGTTGCAAGTGAGGACGCGCGAAGGGGTGTGGTTGGATGTGCCTTGTGAGCCTGGTTGGTTGATTGTCAATGTTGGTGATATGCTGGCCGAATGCACTCGAGGTTACTATAAGGCGACGTCGCATCGTGTTATCAACCCATCTTGTGAGTACGCCAGGCAACCACGCGTGTCTAGTCCGCTTTTTTTGCACCCGCGTGAGGACGTGGTGTTATCTGAACGTTACACGGCGGGTAGTTACCGCGATGAGCGTTTCAGGGAACTGGGGTTGCGTAAAGAAACAAACGATTAACTTGATTCGGTTTGAGTTTGTTCTGCCAGTTTGTTTGCCGCTTCTACGGTCTCTAGCGCTTGTTTCAACTCTGATAGGTTGTTGTGGTGTTTTTCGAGCAGGTCATAAATTTGTGTTTTTTTATCTGGGTCGTTAATGGTATATGCTTGAATCAGCTTGTCTTTCAGCTCTTGTGGCGTGAATTGTAGCTCTTTTTCCAGCCTTTTGTATTTGCGTTTCCATTTGCCTTTACTGTACATCCATAAGAATATCAGCAGCAGGATAATACCTAGCGCCAGGTAGGGGTTTTTGAATGCCCAGAAGGTTGCCTTTCCCGTATGCTTAACCGAGTGACCTAAGAAATTTAAAAAGTCCATTTGTCTGCTCTTGCGTTGTTGTGCAATGCCAGTAACCAGTATAATGGTTTTTTTTTTGAGTAGCAAGTTACCCTTTGTAACATATTGATTAAAATATTTTTTTTAATTTAATGTCGTATTTTTTACGAGGGCTTTTTTTGCCTCTTGACAGTGCCTATAAGATGATGAATAATATCGCCAAATGAGAATGAATCTCATTTGTAATTCGCGGGTTTTTCAATATATGCTGTTACTTTCCAATATTCGTTTGCATGAAAAGGTTCGGGTGGTCGGTTTTATTCGTGGCTGCGATCAGGGTTTTCGTCGGCAAGTGATGAGCATGGGGCTGTTACCTAACTCTGGCTTATCGGTGGTGCGCGTGGCACCGTTGGGTGATCCAATAGAAGTTCAGTTGCGCGATTATCGTCTTTTAATACGCAAGGCAGATGCCCAGTATGTTGAGGTGGAGCGATTATGAGTGAATCAAAAAAAATGGTTTTGGTGGGTAATCCGAACAGTGGAAAAACAGCGCTATTTAATGCGTTAACTGGCATGCATCAGCGAGTTGGTAATTGGCCTGGGGTCACTGTCGATAAAAAAGAAGGGCGCATGTGTCATCATGATCGTTGTTGTGATGTGGTTGATTTGCCTGGTGTGTATTCCTTGTCTTCCCCCAGTGAAATCGCGGGTTTGGATGAAAAAATTGCACGTGAATTTTTATTGAATGAGTCAATTGATGTGTTGGTTAATGTTATCGATGCCACAAATTTGGAAAGAAACTTATACCTGACAACGCAGTTACTGGATTTCGGTATTCCGGTTGTGTTGGCGGTAAACATGCTGGATCTATTGGCCAAACGTGACAAGCAAATTGATCTGCAGGCGTTGAGTCAGGAGTTGGGATGCCCGGTTGTCGGGGTGGTGGCTAATCGAAAACAGAACGTGGATGCGTTGAAAAAAGTGATTGTGGCGCAAATTGATAAGCCACAAGTGTCGCGTGAGCGCTTGCGAGTACCGTCGGTGGTTCGGCGCGGTCACGCAGATTTGGTGAGTTTGTTTACATTGTCTGAAATACGGGTTCCTCGAGTTGACTTTATATCCATGGCGTTATTGGAAGATGATGATAAAGCGATTGAGCAAGTACCAGAATCATTAGTGGATCAAGTTCAGGCGATTATTCATCGTGTCCGTTTGGGGTTGGCTGATGAAACTGATCTTATTATTGCGGATCGTCGTTATCGATGGAGTCGGCAAGTGTGTTCTTCGGTGTTGTCGTCGAATAAACAGGGTGATGATGCCCCTTCGCGCACGTGGTCAAGCCGTTTGGATGCGGTGTTACTGAATCGGTTTTTGGGTTTTCCCATTTTCTTTTTGGTCATGTACGCGCTATTTTTCTTTGCGATTAACTTCGGTGGCGCCTTTCAGGATTTCTTTGATCAATCGAGCGATGCGATTTTTGTTCAAGGTTTGGGTCATTGGTTAAATCAATGTCACGCTCCTGGCTGGTTGGTGGCTATATTGGCTGATGGTATTGGGAAGGGGATAAACACCACGGTGACGTTCATTCCTATGATTGCGGCGTTGTTTTTCTTCTTGTCATTTTTAGAAGATTCCGGATACATGGCTCGAGCCACTTTTCTAATGGATAGATTGATGCGTTATCTGGGGCTGCCAGGCGAAGCATTTGTCCCTATGATTGTCGGTTTTGGGTGTAATGTCCCGGCTGTGATGGGGGCGCGTACTCTTTCTAAGCCGCGCGACCGAGTCTTAACGGTGATGATGATGCCGTTTATGGCATGCAGTGCGCGTTTTGCTATCTTTACCATTTTCGCGGCTGCTTTTTTTGCTCACAAGAGTGCGCTGTTGATTTTCATTCTTTATCTCATTGGTATCGTGGCCGCCATTGGCACGGGTTTAGTGTTACGCAAAACGTGCTTGAGTGGTAAAACAGCTCCGTTAGTGATGGAGTTGCCGATGTATCATCGACCTCAGTTTAAGGTCTTGTGGCGATTGATGTGGCGTCGGGCTAGGACCTTTGTGTTGCGAGCCGGTAAAGTCATTATTCCCGTTTCCGTTGTGTTGGGTGGTTTAAATGCAATAACGTTGCACGGAGATTGGCAACACGCCGATCAGCGTGACTCGGTGTTATCTGCTGTTGGTAAAGTGATCACGCCCGTGTTTTCCCCCATGGGTATCACGCAAGACAATTGGCCGGCAACCGTGGGGTTAGCGACGGGGGTGATGGCCAAGGAAGTGGTTATTGGTACGTTGAATTCGCTGTATGCACAAGAATCCACGCAATATGAGAGTTTCGACTTGTCTGCTAGTTTAACCGCAGCATTGAAAACCGTGCCGCAGAACCTGATTGCTTTGGGGCATTCTTTGGCTAATCCAATTGCTGCCAGTGCGGCTGACGTGTCGATGGACCCCGAGGTGATGCATACCATGCAAATGAAGTTTGGTTCCACGGCGGCCGCATTTAGCTACTTGTTGTTTGTTCTATTGTACTTTCCTTGTATTTCGACTTTGGCGGTCATGCGGCGGGAAGTCGGTAAACGCTGGGCGACCATTTCCATTGCCTGGTCGTTTGGTATAGCTTATGCCGCGGGTGTGTTGAATTACCAGATTATGACATGGCGTCAGCACGCATTCAGTTCCACGCTGTACCTATCCGCTGTTGTGGCAACTTTGATGGTTAGCTTAATGGCTTGGCAAATGTACGTTGCTAAGTCGGATTTAATAGGAGATTGTGATGTTATTGGAACTTAAACAGTATCTTAAGCAGCAGCCGATGACATCCCTAACGGATTTGGCGGCGCGATTCAATACCAGCGAGGATGTGATGAAGTCAATGTTACAGCGTTTGGGTAGGCCGATACAGCAAGTAACAGCGGGGTCTGTGTGTGGGGGGTGTCGATCCTCTTGTGGCGCCTGTCCTTTGAAAAAAGTCCATTTGTCTAAGAAAATAGCCGTAGACGGAAATTGAGTGTTTGCTTTATTTTACGTGCGAAAATGCTACTAAAGTGGGCGACAGTGTTCACTTAAATCAGTTATAATTAAGTTTGTTGCGTGTTAAGGAGAACTCATGACTGATGGTAGTTTAGATGGCGCTCAGGATTCCGAAGGTGTCAAAAATCGTTTGGCCCGTTTGAAGCTTGAGGTTAATCACGGGACGACAAAGGAGCAGGTGGCTGCATTGTTGTCACGTTATCATTGGGTGCAGATCTGCGGTGAGGGCAGCAACGTGAATGAGATGCCAATGGAAATATATGAAGGGCCTCGCTCAGGTTGGGATATTTTATTTTATGGCAATGCAATGTGCGCTTCGTCAGGTTTTTTTCAGTGGCTCAGTGAGCCTCTCGCTTTTGGTGAAGACGATGATGGTGATGGTGATGGGGAGGAAGACCTGTCTCCTGATGAGGTTGTTTTCCTGGGTGGGCGCGGGACTGTGATAGCGCAAGCGTGGAATGTGGCGTTAGACTGTTTGGATATTGCGTTGGACAATGGCTGGGAAAAAATCCACGTGGTCAGTGGTAGTAAAGTGGTTCAGCGATCGATAATCCATAACAGCACGCTGCCGGTCTCTGGTATAGCGCTCGACGATCGCGACTTGAAAATACTGCAAGCGGTTGAGAAAAATGGAATTAAACCAGGAAATCGACCGCCTGGCTCTACTCGAGGGATTTGATAAGGCTCTATGCAGCAGGCTTTATAAAGGTCGCTGTCTTTGTTTTAGTCGTATTAAGTTGTGCCCCCCATCCCTGGCCCCCCAATGTTGTCACGAACCGATCCCTCATCGTTATTTCGATTAGTGTCGAGGCCCGCGTGCTTTCTCTCTCTACTCGCTTCCAATGCTTTCGTGTTTGCCGCGCTTGTTTCTCGCGCTTGCTTTAAAAACTTACTCATGCCTTTGTTAATTTTGAGTGACCACTCAACGCTACCGTCGTCGCAGTGCTTTAGCTTAAGGCCATTATGATCAAAACTGGGGTCATTTTTTAATTCGTTAAGGATCTTTTCGATATCATGGATCGACAAATTTTCCAGCTCTTTTGACACTCTGCTGTGATCTCGGCCAAATTGGTCTGCGACATCATAGCCGCCGGTGTTGGCATTCCAGATGGTTTTTGCACACGTGATCTTGATTGTGGTTTTTTTGTTTTTTACCCGATTGAAGGTTGCCTCTTTTAAGTTGCCTTGTGTTTTTGTTGTTTTTAGCCTGAATGACTTTTTTTCAGCAGAGCTTGAAAATTTGTCGATCCAATTTCTCCTAGGCCTGTTATTATTGAGTTTTTCTATGACTTCTTGGTAATTTGTGGCTTTTTTCAGTTTATCAGAAGTCGATGGCGAATTGGTTTCTAATGACTTCACGGCCTTTTGAGTTTGTCGGTACCGCTCCTTTTTTCCTTTTTTTATGTTGGTGTCACTGTTGGCAAGTGCGTCTTTTTCTTCTTTAAGAGTGGCAATGGCATTATTTATCAGATCAAGATTATTATTAGTCGATGGATTTGTTAAAATAGTGAGTGCATTTCTTTCTTTATCCTCATGAGTTTTGGTATTTTGGTCTAGTAATTCCATCAACTTATTTTTCGCACGCTCTTTGATTTTGCTGTTTTTGCTGTATATTCTCATGAATCCTGTTTCATCATCGGGGTGGAGAGTTGCTCCTCCTATTGTTCCACCGTTCTTATCTTTGTCAAAAAGAAAAAATAAGTTTGCTTTTGCCCGCTCTGAAGTGGCGGCGTTCTTTTTAAGGTTGTCGAGATAGTAGGTTAAAAACTGGTTAATTTTAGCGTTTTCGTAGTTGGTTTCTAGCTGTTTATCTGATTCATTCAGAAATTTCGAATTCTCGTTGATAATTCGTACATCTGTATGACTGAGGGCGTCATTTGCCCAAGTGCCTGAATCAGGGTCATTTAATTGTATCGATGGGTACTTGTCTGCGGTGGCCATTTTGATCGTCTCCCTCTTTTATGTGAAATTAGCTTAAATAACAGCTCTTATCCTAATTATAGTCTATTTATCTTAAGATATTATTAATTTAGTGTATTTTTTACTGCTGAGAAGGGAGTTTTGAGTTTTTTTTGTGTAAGTTATTGAAATTCCCTGGGGGGTGACCCCAGGGATGTGGTGGTTTAGCCCGCCATTTCTTTTAATTTCTTAAGTGGTCGCACTTTAACAGCACGGCTGGCTTTTTTGGCTTTGAACATCATTTCTTCACCGGTAAAAGGGTTTATTCCTTTACGTGCTTTGGTCGCAGGCTTGTGTTTTACCACGACTTTCATTAAGCCTGGGACAGTGAATTGAGAGGCTGATTTAGGCTTAATGTGACGGTGCATTAAGTTTCCTAACGCTTCGAATACACTTGCAACTTGTTTCTTGGTCAGCTCAGTTGTCTCAGCAATGTGTTCCATGACTTGAGATTTGTTGTAAGCTTCTTTGATCGCTGTAGTCGATGGTGCTTTTGCTTTTTTTGGAGCTGCTTTTTTCTTAGCAACCACTTTTTTCTTAGCAACCACTTTTTTCTTAGCAGCGGGTTTACGTTTTACGGCTGCCTTTTTTTTGGCAGGCGCTTTCTTTTTTGCAACTTTTTTACGTGGCATTGTAGATTCCTTTTTTGTTTTTTTATTCCTAATAACAATGATTTGGATTGTGATCCAAGAAATAAAAAGTAACATATTTTTTTCTAAATGCGAATAAAAAAACAAATAAAATGCTGTTTTTTTTGCGAAAAATTGGTTTTTTTTAAAAAAAACCGCTTAAAATAGCTTTTTTTATAGGTTAACTTTGGTTTGCTATGGCCTTAAGGCGTCTTTTTCTAGCTGTGAGTGGCGAGGTGGTTGAGGGTTATCGGTGATTATTTTCGTTCAGTTAGTGACCGCTTTTGGTGGCCGAGTGGCTTTGCCTTATTTGTTGAAGAGTCAATTGGAGCCTTAAGGACAGCTTTAATATGTGCTTTATTGATATAACACCGGGGGGTTGTGTTTAGTTTGCCTCCAGCTCTCGAGTTATAGATGAAAATAGTTTGGTTTTACTGGTTTGGGGGTTGTTTTCCTGGGCTATGTGGGGTAGTATTCTTTGCTTTTTATGACAAAGTCGAATAGTTAAATTTTAAGACGAGTGAGAGAATTCATGAAAACCTTTATGGCAAAAAAAGCCGATGTTAAGAGAAAGTGGTACATTATAGACGCAACCGATCTGGTTCTGGGTCGATTGGCTTCCAATTGTGCAACTATATTGCGCGGTAAGCACAAACCAGAGTACACCCCACACGTGGACTGCGGAGACAACATTGTTGTTATCAACGCAGCTAAAATCAAAGTTACAGGTAACAAGCGTGAAGATAAACATTATCATCGCCACACCGGTTACCCTGGTGGTATAAAATCACCTACCTATCAAGAGGTTGTTGACAAGCACCCCACTCGTCCACTAGAAATAGCGGTCAAGGGTATGTTGCCAAAAGGACCTCTGGGTCGTGACATGTTCAGAAAACTTAGGGTCGTAGCTGGTCCTGAGCACAAGTTTGTAGCGCAAACACCTGAAGACATAACAGAAAAAGTGAAGGAGCAATAAGCTATGGCAGTCAATAGTCATTACGGCACAGGGCGAAGAAAGAAATCAGCAGCTAGAGTTTTTTTGCGCTCTGGGAAAGGTGATATCTCAATCAATAACAAGTCAATTGAAGAGTATTTTGACCGCGAAACGCTTAAAATGGTTGTTCGTCAACCATTGGATAAGGTCAATGCTTTGACTGAATTTGATTTCAAGATCACAGTTAAAGGTGGAGGCCCTAGTGGTCAGGCAGGTGCTATTCGTCATGGTATCACCAGAGCCTTGCTTAGTTTCGAAAAGTCACAAGGTGAAAATCAAACAGAATGGCGAAAGCAGCTAAGGGAAGCAGGCTATGTCACTCGTGATTCGAGACAGGTTGAGCGTAAGAAACCAGGTCTTAGAAAAGCCCGTAAGAGTAAGCAGTTCTCTAAGCGTTAATACACAACAATTTTCAAGTTTTGTTTGGTTGCAAGGTTTTGTTTTAAAATGTTGCAACTAATCACGACTTTAGTGTAAAATCACCATTAAAACAGGCAGTTGTTTTTGTGAGCTTGCTGTTTTTTTAAATTACGTTGCATTACCAAGTGTTCCATAACAACCAAATGATGAGGATGTATATCAATGACTTTAATTAAAAGATCGGTTATGACTCTTTATTCAGGCGCTTTGGATATTTTTAGTCACCAAGTTCGCTTGGTTTTGGCTAAAAAGGGCGTAACAGTCGATATCATTAATGTTGATATGAACCACCCGTGTGAAGATTTAGCTCGACTCAATCCTTACAATACATTACCGACATTGGTTGATCGTGATTTGGTTTTGTACCATGCTGACGTTATTATGGAGTACCTTGATGAGCGTTTCCCTCATCCGCCATTGTTGCCGGTGTACCCAGTTGCCCGAGCCAAATCCAGGCTCATGATTCATCGCTTTAAACGTGACTTTTACAGTATCGTTCGAACGATTGAAGCTGATCGCGACCCTGTTGCAGTTGATCAGGCTCGCAACGAGTTAAAAGAGGGGCTGATGGCACTGGAGCCTGTTTTTGCAAACATGCCGTATTTTTTGAGTGAAGAGTTTACTTTGGTTGATTGCATTATTGGTCCGTTGCTCTGGCGTTTGCCATTGTGGGGTATTCAGATACCGGCCTCGGTAAAAGGTGTTCATGATTATGCTGAAAGAGTTTTTTCACAGGAAGCTTTTCAAGCCAGTTTGACTGATTCAGAAAGGGAAATTCGCTCCCCTAGTCACGAAGTGCGCGAGTCATGATATCTCAACGTTACTATATGATCAGAGCCTTTTATGACTGGATCACCGATAATTTATGGACCCCCTACATCTTAGTTAACGCTTCTTATCCAAATACCATTGTGCCTCAACAATTTGTCGAAAACGGCAAGGTTGTTTTGGATGTTTCATTTAATGCGGTTCGCTCTTTGGAGATTACTCATAGAGTATTGAGTTTTTCTGCGATGTTTGGTGCAAAGTGCGAGTATATTACGGTGCCAGTGGGTGCGGTTGAAGCGATTTATGCCCATGAGACAATGCAGGGAATGAATTTCGTAGGCGATAACTACACTGAGCCTAAAGAAGCCGATTTAGCGCTGATTGAAGGTCGCTCGACTGAAACGTGTTCAGATGCGGCGCCTGACGATACTTCTCTGAGTGGTGATTCGAATGACGACGGCGCCAAGCCGAAGAAAAAAGGACCGCCGAATTTGCGTGTAGTGGATTAATTTTTGGTGGTACGAAAAAATGAAGCGACAATTTCGCAACTTAATGTTGTTCTCTTTAATTCTTTTTATTCCCTGTTCATGTCGTGTTTTTCACAATGAATCAAGTCACTCTAGTTTCGATCCTGCGTTAAAACGAGACCAGGTTTATTCCTATGAGGTGAAAAGCTGGCATGAAATTGCGAAAAGGGAGTCCTTGACTGATCGCATTAACAAAAAAACGCTAGTTTTGCTCGATCTTGATAACACGCTATTAAAAGAAAAGACGTTCATTGGAAGCCCGTATTGGTTTGATTGGCAAGTGGAACAGATTCGTAACAACACGGAATATAGAATTGCCGATAATATGAAAGCGTTCTTAGCGCTTAATGAGTTTGTGCTGCGTCTTTCTCCAATGCAGTTGACTGAGACTGTGACGCCACAGGTTATTCGAGAGTGGCAAAAAAAAGGGGCGGCCATCATGGTGGTGACAGCTCGTCCATCCAGTGTGTCTTACGCTACTCAGCGAGCGTTAGATGAAAATGGTTTTGATATTAAGGGAGTTCCGGGTATATTGGATTTTACGCACCCGCATTTAGTGGCGTACCATGATGGTGTCTTCTACTTAGCCGGGAGTAATAAGGCGACACAGATGCAGCAGTGGTTTGATGTGTCAGGGGTAAAGCAAGGACGTTGGTCACATCTTATTATGGTTGACGACACTGCGAGTAATTTGGGTGACATGAAGCATGTTGACTGGGCTTCATTTGGAATTAGAAGATTGGATCTTTTTCATTATCAAAAGCTGACGCAAAATGATTACCCGCTTTCTTTATCTGGAAACTTGCAAAAGCTTAAGCAGTTGGATGCTGATGTCAAAGCTCTGTATGAGCGGTTGTATCAGTAAAGTGCATGTCGAAAATTTACTTATAGATGGCATTGAAAACAAACAGTGATGCGGGGGTAAGGATGTGTTGAAATACCTGTGTTGCGATTAGTATATAAACGAGGAATAGACCGTAAGGTGCAATTTTCTCGTATTGTTTTGCCGTTTTTGTCGGTAGTATGCTGTATAAGATTTTACTGCCATCCAGTGGTGGTATTGGGATTAAGTTGAGTATGAGTAGGGTTAGGTTGATCATAACGCCAAATTGTGCTGCGTTGAGTATAAATGCATACAGGTTGTTTGCGTTGATATTACCTTGGTGAATCAATGTTTTAAGACAAGCTGCCCACGCGATTAGCATGATTAGATTGGCTAAAGGTCCCGCGAATGCCACCAGTGCAACATCTCTTTGTGGTTTTTTCAGATTGCTGTAGTTAATAGGAACCGGTTTTGCCCAGCCAAAAATGAACGGTGTTGGCAATAGAACCAGTATCAGAGGGAGTATTATGGTTCCAAGGGGGTCGATATGCTTTGCGGGGTTGAGTGACACTCGGTTAAGATTTTTGGCGGTACTGTCACCAAGGCGAAAAGCCATGTAAGCATGAGCGGCTTCGTGCAAGGTGATTGCAAGAAGAAGTGGGATGGCTGCTGCAGCCAGCATGTGGATGGTATTTGAGGTGCCCACTTGTGTGTCCTCTTAGCTGTTGATATCTGTGTATTCAAAAACCTTCACGACTCGCTTCACGCCAGATACGCGCCGAACCACCTCAGCGATTTCATCACCTTGCTCACGTGTGCATCTTCCCATTAAGTAAACGACCGAATTGGTGGTTACAATCTCCACTGGTAGTCCATTAATCCCTTTTTGAGCTAGGAGCTTTGATCTTGTTTTGCTGGTTAACCAGGCGTCGTTTGCTGTTTCTAAGTGGTCCGTGCTCGATGCTATTTCAATTTGGTTATAAATTTTCTGCACCCCTTTGATGTGAGCAGGAATGGATTCAACTTGATTTCGTAGGTCGGCCGTTTGTGCTTGTCCAGTTAATAAGACGTTGCCATCGTAGGTGTGCACTTGGACATTGGTGCTTTTTGCAAGGGGTTTATTTTGGACTATCGTTGTAAGCACAGTGTAAGAAATGTTGTGGTCATTGTAGCGGGTTGCTAGTCCGCGTTTGTCGAATAGGCTGGCGGCTGCGACTACGCCAGCAACGACACAACCATTTAAGGCGACTGCGGATGCAAAAAGTAGTATGATTGGCCATTTTTTCATGATGGGCTCCTGTTTTTAGTTAGTCTGGAATAATTGGTGGTCAATTGCATCACACAGGCAATGAATAACCAGAAGGTGAAGTTCTTGGATTCGTGAGGTTTTTGTTGAATTGATACGAATTTCAACGTCGTCACCTTGTAGTTTACTTGCGGCAAGACCGCCTTCGTTTCCACTTAATAAGATAACGTCCATTTCTTTATCGTGTGCAGCTTCGATTGCTTGTATGATGTTGGCCGAATTTCCGCTGGTGGATATCGCGAGCAAAATATCACCCTCGTTGCCGAGTGCGCTGATTTGTTTTGAAAACACCTGCTCGAATTGATAGTCGTTACTAATTGATGTCAGTGTTGATGTGTCTGTGGTCAGTGAAATTGCCGGCAAGCTGGGCCGTTCGGTTTCAAAACGGTTTAGCAACTCAGCCGAGAAATGTTGTGCATCTGCAGCAGAGCCACCGTTACCACAGGATAAAATTTTATGGCTATTGATTAGGCAGGCTGCCATTTTTTCGCCCGCTTCAGCAATGGTTGGCCCCAGTATTTCACTTTGACTTAATTTAAGATTAGCGCTTTCATCAAAATGAGATTTTATTCGCGAGTTAAGATCCATAGTTTTCTCGTGATTTTTTACGAAAGACTATTTTACCAGTTGAAATGATTTTTGGTAGCGGTTTTTGGTCTATATTTTTATTGAGTTCAATAACTGGGTAAAATAAATGCGTTTTGGATCCAATCCACTTTCGATGGGCGAATGCTGATAACGTCAAATCGACAGGCTTTTTTTTGAAGAGAGGGGGTCTTTTGGAGAAAGACGTGTGCTGTTTTTATAATTTTGTTCTGTTTCTTACTGTGGATGAAGTCACTTCCGTGACCAAAATTAATATTTGTTCTGAATTTAACCTCTATAAAAATCAACGAGTGGGTATCTTGCATGATGAGGTCAATTTCACCAAAACGACACTGGAAATTTCGCTGGACAAATATTAGTCCTCTTTTTTTTAGATAGTGAAGTGCTCGTGTTTCAGCTGCCTGTCCGGTGTTATTGTGAATATTCATCTATCAACTTTAACGAATGGTTGTCATAATAGGCAATACTGAGTATTTTTGAATAGTAAATAAGTTGGCAGGGAAGGGTTTTTTCTGGTGGGCTACCTTAATCTGAAAAAAATTAATTAAACTGATTAAGACTCTCAAAAGTGGGGTAGAGGGTTTAGTTAATGGTTTCGATAGTCGATATGTAACAGGAGAGGAATATGCAAAAAACTGAGGCAGGCTCGATATACGTTGTTGCAACACCATTGGGTAATCTGGGTGATATCACTTTTCGGGCAATTGAGGTCTTGAAGATGGTTGATTTGGTGGCGGCTGAAGACACCAGAAAATCGCAGATTTTATTGAAGCACCACGGGATCCAGCGCCCTTTGGTATCTTTGCATGGGCATAATGAAGTAGGGCGATCTCATGACCTTATCAAGCGTTGCTTACGTGGTAACAATATTGCGCTGATCTCTGATGCGGGAACGCCATTGATCAGTGACCCAGGCCAGTACTTGATTGCAGATGCTGTTAAAGCGGGCGTGACTGTGGTGCCGATTCCAGGCCCCTGCGCGGCCATTGCTGCGTTGAGTGTGTCGGGGCTTGATACCAGTCGCTTTGTTTTTGAAGGTTTTTTGCCTGCGCGCCAATCCCGCCGAGAAAAACGACTTCAGCTGTTGTCTCGCTCTTTTGAAACACTCATTTTTTATGAGTCTAAACATCGTTTCTTAGATTTTATGATAGAGTTGATGGAGCATTTTGGGCGTCAGCGTGAGGTGGTTGTTGGGCGAGAGTTAACTAAACAGTTTGAACAAATCAAAAGGGGGACGACGGAGAGTGTTTACAATTTTTTCTCTCACAATACCGATTCTCTTCGAGGGGAATTTGTTGTTTTGGTATCGGGTGGCGAGCTTGATCAAGACGACATGGGTGTGTCTCAACATAAATTACTTCGAGAGCTACTACGAGTTCTGTCGGCTTCAAAGGCTGCATCCGTGGTTGCTCGACTGACCGGGCAAAGTAAGCAGGTCATTTATCAACAAGCGTTAGAGCTTCAATCAGGAGATAAGGCGAATTAAATACCGTCGAATGCGTTACAAAAAGATTGGGTATCGTAGTTGCTGCCGCAAACCAATACCAACACTCTTTTGTTGAATAAAGTTTCTTTGCATGGTCCCAAAAGTCCAGCTACGGCTGTTGCCGCCGCCGGTTCTAATGCCAGCTTGAGTGACTCAAAAGAAATTTTCATGGCCTCGATGATTTGTTTTTCTGTTACATTGGCAATGCCATCTAGGTATCTTTCGCACAGTGAGTAGCTGTATGGTAATGAGTGGGGCGCTGCTAAGCTGTCAGCGATTGTGTTGGTCGTCATTGTATCAATTGGGTTTCTTTGTTGGATACTAAGTGTCATGGAATTAGCATTGATTGGCTCTACACCGTAAATTTCGCACGAGGGTTTGATTTGCTTTATTGCGTTAGCAATTCCGCCGCACAGACCCCCTCCGCCGATAGCGATGATAATGGCATCGCAGCTAGGCCATTGGTTGATAATTTCTAGGCCCAGCGTACCTGTGCCTAATGCAACTGTTTCACCTTCAAAAGGATGGATTCGCGTTAAACCTTGTGAGGTGTATGAGTTTTCAGTGTCGAAGCAGGCTTGAAGATTTTCTTTAAACACAATGTTTGCACCATATTGCTTGCATAGTCGTATTCGAGCTTCGCTAGCATATTTGGGCATAATCACGGTGGTTGGGATGGAATATAAATGTGATGCGTAGCAGATTGCAACTGCATGATTACCCCCACTGACGGCCACAATCCCTCTTTTTTTTTGTTCGCTTGTTAATTGCATGATGTTGAGCAGGGCTGCCCGAATTTTAAAAGATCCGCTAACTTGCCAGCATTCAAGCTTAAACTGGGTATCCCCATCTGGCCCTGAGTCATGATAGTGGTTAAATCCCCAAGGGCTGTATAAGGGGGTTGTTTTGATGTGATTTTGTATTTGGCGTTGTGCTTGTTCAATGCGATCAACAGTCAGGTAATGACTTAGTGTAGTATCGGTGTTTTTAAAATCTTTAGTGTATATCAAGCCCGTAATTGTATGCTCCTGTTTGTTTTTAATAATATTTTAGCATCCTTGTAGAATGCACTTAATGGTGTATGTGATACAAGTGGTAAGTGTTATACGAAATCGCAACGACAAACCCTAAAATAGCCAAGAAAGTTACAATGTTATTTATTAAGCATGATTTTGTGTAATCATCAGGTAAACCAGCACGCTTTAATTTTTTATAGCGTGAAAATTGAAGATACAGTATGGTTGCAAGTAGTGCTACGTACCAGACTGCATATAAAGTCAGTATGGAGGTTCCTGATAAAGATTTGATTACACTTATACGTTTGTAATGAAACAAGGTTATTCCACCGAAAAGAATTAATAGGTAGACGAAATATTGCCAATTAGATATTCTCACATCAAATAATTTAAGCTTGTCTTCCTTGCTTAAGGATTTAAGGCTTTTTAATCGTCGGGTTCTGATAAACACAATAACAGCAACATAGGCTACGATTAAGATACTGAAGAAGTCATGATGCCCCATATTCGTCCTCCGATTAATTGTGTTGTTCATAAACTATACTATAACTCAACTGGCTGGTAAAGTCTTAATGACAGTAGTGGAGGCACTAATGCCAGCGATTTGATGACGTGGAATTTTAGAAATAAGCAAACAAACAGTATAGCGGGCAGTATCGTATCGGTTAAATTAACTTGCTCTTATTGATTTTAAAACAGTTATAACTTAGATAGAATAGATAACTATGAAAAGAAATGTATTTTTATTTTTTTTATTATCATAAATGGAAAGGCTTAGGCTTTCTTATTTTGTTGTTAGCCCTAAGTTATTACTTTGTTGAGAATATTAAAGTTGATTTGGATTTTCAAAGAATATTAAGCACAAGCGATGCGACAACAGTAGATAAAAGTCTCGGCAGTGTTTATCAGTATCAAATGATTGCAATCTTTAGTCGAAAAAATGGTAAAAGTCTGCTTGATGTACCAACGCTAAAAGCGTTAGAGAAAATTGAAAAAAAAATTCAAGTGGTACATAAGAGTGTTCGTATAATGTCATTATTGAATACGACCGTGTGGGATATCACTGATGGTGTATTGAAGAGAGAAAGCGTTATTCACGATGTGAAACATAATCTGCGTGGTATTGATGAAATTAAGAAACTGATAGCGAAGTCTAGACCGCAACTAGCAAGTTTTGTTAATGCGGATCTTAGCCGCATGTACATGTTGATAAACTACTCTGGTGATGATTCTCAAAGTGGCAGTAGAGTATATTACGAAATAGAACATGATCTTAATCAGTTTAATAAAAATAATCAGCTGGGTGTAAAATTCCTATCAGTTCATACTCAACGAAAACATGATCAAAATATTGTTTATCAAGAAGTTCCTAAATTGTTAATTGGTTGTTTAGTCTTGGTGACACTCATTGTGGGTGTTATGACGGGTAACCTATTTTTCTCAATTGTCTTAGTTATAATAAATGGAGTGAATCTCTTGTTTACCCTGTCGCTAATGACAGTGGTTGGTTGGAATATTACCCTTGTTGGTTTGTTATTGCCGATGCTGATTGTTGTTGTAGGTTCAACCCAGGTGGTGCATTTGATATCTAATTATGCCACTAATCTAAAGTTTTTTAATTACGATAAAGATGAAGCAATTAAATACACATACTCTACTTTAGCTCTGCCTTGTGCTTTGACTGCGTTGACAACAGCGTTTGGGATGATCTCATTTTTACTATCGCGCTCTGTTGCCGTTAAGGAGTTTGGTGGATGCGCTAGTATTGCAATGCTCATTTGTGGGGTGGTGGGTTTATTTTTTGTTCCTCTTTTTATTGCATTTATTCCCGCAAGAAAATCAAACAAAGGTTCAATAGAGAAGGTTGAGTACAGTGCTGAAGGAATACGATATCGCATCTCTAAATTATTTACAAATAGAATTATAAATCTCATCGTGGTTTGTGTTATTGTTGCTGCATTCTCAATTAAGATTGGTGATGTTAAGAAGGATATGTATGTTACAAATAATTTTAGAGAAGGGCATGTTTTTGCTGAGCATGTAAGCGACATCCATAAGCAGTTTGGTGGTATTGGCCGAATGAAATTAATAATTCGGTCTCCTGAAGTTGGGGTTTTTCTTAGAAAGGAGAATAGGGAAAAATTATTGAAGTTGACTTCGATGTTAACTAAAAATGATAATATTTACCAAGCATATAGTTTTGCTGATTTGATCGATAGTTTGAAAAAAAAAGAAGGCGCAGCGCAAGCGTTTTTATCAGCCGATTTCGATACTTTACTTAATAATAGTGGTGATGGTAAAGCCATGTTTTCTAATCCTATCAATGCTGATTTTAATCAAGTAACTGTTTACGCGCGAGTCAATATGCGGCGTGTTTCAGAACTTGAAAATGCAGAGCGAGATGTAATGAGCACAGCGAAGAAACTCTTTGGCACAGAATTTACATATACTTTGAGCTACCCTCAAAGCAAACAGATTTTTTTGTTTTCTAAATTGCTTGAGGAGTCTTTATACAGTTTGTTGCTGTGTATTCTTTTTATATTCTTAATTTTCTCAGTCCAGTATCGGTCAATTATCACCGGGGCATTAGCACTGATACCCAATCTGCTAACTGGTTTAGTTATGTATGGTTTTATGGGGTACTGGGGTATTTTTATCAATCCATTTAATATCGCCACTTTTGTTATTGTGCTCTCAATTGGTGTCGATTTTACAATACATATGTACACTGCTTTTAGACGTCAAATGATTGATCGACCGCATAAATCAAGGTGGGCATTGCTTGCGGTTTACCAGGTGGTTTTTCCATTGTTTATTGCTACGTTTGCATTCTCTATACCAATGATGCTAGTCATTTTCACGAGCCATAGAGTATTGCTTCAAACCGGTGTTTTAATTGGGTTGGGTGTATTCGCATCATTTGTATTGAATTTGCTAGTGAATTCAATTGTGTTTGATATCATGGAAAAGAAACGTCAGTAATCTTTAAAAGGTGTGATTATTCTTTCCCGTTTTTTACCTACTTCGTGAAATTTTCCTGTCTGTTAATTGGCTGCTAATATTGCTGACTGATTTTGTTTTTCTTTTAAGCTCTCTGTTGCCCCATGTTCGTTCTTGAGTCATATTCATTGTGGACTTCGATCGTCTTTTGTTGTTGCTTTTAGAGTATCTGTCTTGAGTGCCTTTCTTTCTTGATAAGCTTTTTCTTCTATTTTGAGGACTTTGAAAGGTGGCGTGTTGGTTTGACCAGGTGGATGTCGTTTTAGATTCAATGGCATCGTCATTATGAATGTCGTCAGCACTATCATCATCGATATCTGACCTGTAATCTTCATCCAATTCGGACTCGGTTGGCTCTAAAACTTTTGGTGAGCTGCAACAACCGCGGATACCTATTTTTTTTTGTTTTGGTTTGTTTTTTTTCTGCTTTGACCTTGCGTTGCTAGTGACGCTTGATCTGCGGCGCGGGTGATTTTTTACCTCAGGTGCTTCATCACCTTGAATTGAATCTTGATCAGTTGGTACTGAATCAGTGGAGGTTAGGTTGTCTGTTGTTGACTCATCACAGGAGACATACTCATCTAAATTATCAAATATGCCGATATATTCGGGTTCATCTAATGGTATTTTATTTTTATTTTTCTTGGCGTGATCTTCTCTTATATCATAATATTTATGGAAAGAGGATTCTTGGTAAAATTGCTTCTTAAGATAATGACCAATCGAATGCTTTTCACCGGTCGATTTGTCCTTGATGATATCGTATATACTGTCATATATCTCGATGAGTTTTTTTTGAGCCTCGATGGAGTTATAAGTTTTATTACTGTAATCATCTTGTAGTTGCTGCGAAATATCGGATATTGAATCTACTAACTTCCTGTTTTTTTCAATTAACTCGTCTGAGTGTTTTGATGACCAGCTCCACCGATGATCAATTGAATATATTTCGTAGTCACTGTGGGCTTCTGTTAATCTGTTCTGGATATTAGTGATAAACTCGGAGCTCCATAAAACCAGATCAATGATGTGAGTCGATGACCGTTGTCTATACATAAAACCATTATTCCGTGTTCTATCTTGAGTGGCTATATCAAGGTTCTCAATGGTTGATGTAAGCATGTGGTCGTTGTCTTGATTATGAATATCGGTAGGATTACACCCTTGTTCTAACCTAAATTCATAAGCATGTGTGTAGCGAATTTTGAGTAAAATGCTGTCAAGATTTTCTGCATTGAAATCTTTTTGATGGGGTATTGTGTCAAGAAGAATATTTAATGCGGTATCTAATAGTTTTTGTCCTTGTGAACGACATTTAGGTTTACAGTTTCTTATTACAATATTTGCCTTTAGTGGCTCGATACAATCATTGATATGAGATCGTTGCTCATCTGCTCTCGATATGGCCTTTCTCAAATAGGTAACATCATGACTGATTGTTTGGCTGAGGTCGTTTAATCCTGAATAATAGAAAAATTCATCTTTGGCAACCAGATTAACTTCATCACACACGGAACCTAAGTTGAGATAAAAGTTACTTAGGTAGGTTATCAATGTTTGAACCTGAAGTGTCGCAGCCGCATTATTACTGTCCATTGCAAAATAATAGAGTGCCTTAATCGCACAGTCTGCAAGCAGTGCTTGTTGATAAGCTAAAAAAGTGGTTACTATAGTATGCTCTATGTTGGGAAGCGCATTTTGAACAATGTATCTGATGTATTTTCTTTTTCCACTGTTTTTGAGTTTTTTAAATTCAGGTGTGGCCTTAATAAATTTGATGACCTCACTATAATTGTATAATTTGAATATATTAGATTTATTTTTTGCGCTTTTGCATTGTTCGAGTTGTTCTTGAAGTCGTGATATTAATCTACTTTGTCGCTTAACAATACGAATAATAACCCGAATGCTGGTTGCTAATTTTTTTGCACGGTTGGTCGCCGATAAAGTTCCCATATTGTCAGTATAAATAGAAAAATAGCGAATAAAGTTTTTTGCTATTTCAGTTGTGTCATTGGCGGATTCGTATATCTTTGAGAAGTTTTTGCTAACAATATTGACTTTTGTGCTATCGATATTGAATGGTACGATGTCCTCTATCTGTGAATTGGCATTTTTTCTGACAGCTTTGTTGAGGAAAATTGTTGGTTTAATGCTTAACGTCGCAGTTTCAATGTTTTCTCTGTGTCGATTAATGGGTAAAAAGCGTCTTAGTATGTCCTCTAATTTTACGGTTAGTACAGCATGTTGATTGAAAAATGGAGTTAGGTATTTTGTCATATCAGGTATAACGGTTTGACGAACACTTTCTTTTGTGTATCCTTTAATTAATCGATGTGTATTTTTGGTATAGGCTTCGTTGTAAATATCACTTTGTCTTGTGACAAAATACGATTTTTCTGAATCACTTTTCTCAGTTAGGACTGGGACTGCACTTGAGCAGAATGTACTGAGCGCATCAAATAATTTATTTTTATTCTCACAATCTGATCTTTCTATTGCATCAACAGCGCGCGGTAAAAGTAGTGATATTAACGTTTTTGGGTCTCGAATAATGCCTTCACCATTACTAAGGCAAGGATCTTTTAATTGTTGCTGTAAGAAGTAATCATGTGTAATTGCATCAATGGCAGAATGAAGTGTTTCATTGAATGTGGATAGTGGACGCGCGCGTGTTCTGACGATGGGTTTTTTCCAAAAAATTCGGTGGCTGGTTTCGTCAACGTAAAATAAGTTTAAACCCGGACATATCTTGTAAAACCGTTGAGTAATGGTTTTGTAGATATTTGCTATTTTCATGATGTGAGGGTCGTCAGGGTGAAGCTGCAAATCAGCATCTTTGATCGAGTAGAGTGTTTGTACGATGGCGGATCCTTTTCCTTTTGCTGCCATTTCCTCGGGGGTTTCATCACGACCAAAAATGATTTCTTTGGCTTTAGTTATCACCGTTTTTTTCGCAGCACTGACAGCCGCATTTTTTCCGCTCTCAAGTGCGGTGTCTAATATATCATCACTGTTGTCCGATCCCTTTGCCATTTAACCTCTCCATGTTTGCACTCAAATAAAGTGTATTGTGAGTATGCTGCTTGCACTAGCTAAATGTAAAGTTACTAAATTATTATTTTTATTTTTAATTGTGACGATTTAAATCATAACTTAAGAGGAAGAACGAATGGTATAAAATGTTGTAGTTATGACTGAGATAATAGTGATAATTACACATATTGTAAAGGCATTTATAGGCGTGAGCGTCCAGTTCGTAGTTGGGTCCGTGGCAAATAAGCTGTTTGGTTTCCGGTATCGAATTGCGTTGCAGTTTTCGTTACTAGTTGTATCAATTGTGAGATGTCATAGCAAAGTTGACGTATGATTGGTTGAAAAAAATGTAATGCTGCCCATTTTCGCTTATGTGCAAGTTTGATTTTTTGTGTCAGGATGAAGCCACGCACGATATCAGCTAATGCATTTTGGTATAATCGTATTGCTGGGTGGTTTTGTGACTGTATTTCATTTATTAAACTAGATAAATCGTTAATATCTTTTTGACTGTGTTCAATTTTGTTGTTTGATAGTAAGTTTGGTATTTCATGTAAAAACAACTCCTTCGTTTTGTTTAGCTTCGTTGTGCTATCACTTATGGCGGCTAAAAATGATGTTTTATTAAGATGGTGAAATATAATATGAAGGTTAAGGTTAACTCGATTAAGGAGCGGTAGTGACCGATATTCGATGATCTGTTGGATAATTTCATCTTTCGAGTACTGCCGATTTTTAAATAAAACATCGGCATGAGTTTCTTTTATATAAGTAGTAATGTCATCATCAGTGACCACGTTGTTTATTGGCTTTGCTATTTGGTTCGTAAATTGTTGTGTTAAGCTCATTAACGCGGCGCATAATGTTATTTTATTAAACCGCAATGAATGTGTTCTGAAATAATTCTCTGTTTTTTCAAAGTAAGGTGACATTATTATGTTAGGTTGGTGTATCATTTTTTTCACTTTTGTGAGAACGGCATTGATGGCATTATCTTTAAGACATGTTTGATAAAACTTTTTATGTATATACATGTGATTGTTGATTATGATTCTTAGCGTGGGATCAATTGTGCTCTTGAATTCGGATGATAGCTGTTCAATGTTGCTGCATTTGAGGGCGGAGAAGTCGACATTACCGGAAATGATAGCGTGCCTGATTATTTGTCGCGAACGTTGATCAAATATTTGAAATAGCCTATGATTTTCGTTTGTGTTTGACATGATCATCTTTGCTATTATTTCTTTGTTATTTTTTAGGACCTGTTTTATTGAGCTCTCCTCCAGTCCAAATTCAATTAGATATAATAACGTATTAATAAATTCTGTTGAACTATATGGAAGTTGAGCGAATGCAATATTGATGCTACGTTGAATATTTTGCTTATTATCATCGGACAATAAAACCTGATTATTTATAAATGATGTTAGTGTGTAATAAATAATGTACTTATAAATAAATATTTTTCTGAATTCTCGTATGTTTGTTAGGTTTTTATAGTCAACAATTAAGGTGTCAGGCAGTGCTTCCCGTTTGAGTGATTCGCAAAGTAATAATTCTAGTAGACCTGCTTCTAGGAAATGCCGATAGTTATTTTTTGAAAACTTCTCAGCATCCATTATGTTTAGGCTTTCGCTTTTTTTAAATAATTTTGTCACCCAGTACTTGGTTTGGTCAAGTGTCATTCTATTATTTGAAAGCAGTGTTTTATACTGTTTGGATTCGAGATTAAGCATGTCAACTCGGATGGTTTCTGGTATGCGGTCGAGTGCTTTTTTGAGTCTATCTTTTTCGATTTTATTCACTGTTTTAATACTTAATATGATAGCCTCTGGTAGCCCTATAAGGACACATGCTGCAGTTGCTTCTTCTTTGTAGAGTCTCTCAATTTGCTGTGTTTTTTCATTAAATTCTGTTGCGTTATTCCGGGGGAGGTGGTCTTTTAGTAGTTTTTTTATAAAGCTAAATTGATCATTAAATATTTTGGGTAATTGTTGTTGATTATCAATAACATGATGTATCAATTTCGCAACATTAATGTTTTTGTTAATTTCCTCTTCTTTTTCTTTGGATGCCATTTCTATTAGCATGAATTTCAGTTGGCTGATTGATCGATAGAGAATCGGGTGACCACTATTACCTTCAGCGATTTCTAGTATCATATTGAGTTTCAATTCATCCAGGCCATCATTATTATATTGCTCAAGTAACTGATATGGATTTAATGCTGCTTTGTGTAGCTTTTCTAGTTTGCTTATTGCAATATGGGGGACTTCTTCGCGCGAGACTTGCCGTCGTATTAATGTTATTTCAGCTTTTTCTTCTTCAGTTAGAAAAGGTTGTATTTCATTTTCGATTTTGAGTGCTTGCGAGTCGAGTTCTTGGTACTGGTCTGTTTTTTCTGTTTCGGGGTTGTTTTCAATCAACCTCTTTTGCATAAGGTATCGTAGATAATGATTTTTTTTCTTCATTAGTGTGGTCGTTTTTACCTTGTGCTTAAATTGTTTGAAAATAGCATGAGATTGTTTATGGTAAGTAACGCATTTATTAATTTGCTGAATGATTTCTTTTCTTGTATTGGGGGTTGATGTTTTTAAGGTGCATTGTTGTTCGAGGTTATGCGACAGTAGGTTGAGTGATTGGTGCATTTGGTTACATATTGCTGTTGCTTCTAACGCGTCTTCATAGCATCCCTGAGCGATAAGTGTTGGGTTGGCGTAGTTTGTCATTGCTGCAGCAAGTGATGTTATTGCATTGTGTGTAGTTATCCCGGTATTGTATTCATGTAAGTAAAATCGTGATACTTTCTTTAGTGCTCTTATTGCATTCATGGCTAGCTTTTCTATCTCTGCAAGCCGGTCGTCAATATCGGTTAGAGTGGTCCCTAGTTGTTTAGCCATGGTTTCTGTTTTATCTATGAATTCTCTTATCAATGTGTTGCTTTGCTTGATTATTGTTGTGTCTAAATGATGTCTTCTGCTACGTTTTTTCTTTGGTGATAAGGGGTGGTGGCAGCTTATTTTAGCTCGTTGTCTTTTGGGGGAAAGCGGGCTTTTCAGTAGTGATAATAGATCAGACTCTGATTGTGTCTTTCGTTTTTCGATTGTTAATGAGGGAGGGCGGCTATTTTCTTTTTCGGTTGTCGTTTTTTTGGTGTTTATTTTTTTCTCTTCGTTTGGCTGATGATTTTCCACTCTTTCCTCCTGACTTCATGTAGCCCTATTTTAGAGTAAGCCAATAGATAAGTTGGAATAAAGTGAATCCTATGTTTTTTCTTTTTGATTTAAGCTGGTGTTACTGACCTTTCTTAGTCTTTTTTTATCGTAATGCTATGTTAATGGTTCTGACTTTTTTGTGGCAGAAACACGCCAATGAGTGCTGCTAATCCTAGCATCACAGGGATGATCCAAAGAGCGGATTGGTATTCATGTAATGTATTGATTTGGTGGGATGCTAGTTGTTCTTGGTGCGAATGATCAAGTAACCAGCCGATCAGTGGCTGTATTAAAGGTGCGCTGCCGACTGATAGCATGTTAACAAAACCTATACTGGCGGCTTGATTTTCTTTTTTTGCTAATTGGTTCGCAATCACAAAGTTGAGTAAGTATGCGCTTAGTGAGATCCCCAAAAAGAATAAACAAGTGTCCAGTTCTAACTGTGGCATGTCGGGGAAAAGAACGATGGCGGTGCTAAGTAGCACGCCCAGTAGAGGGAATACGACAAGTATGTGTTTTCTAAGTCTCGTTCTAGAGTCTAAAGCGCCTATTATTGGGCAACCTATGGCAGCGCCGATAAAGCTGATGTTTGTTAGCATGGTGGCGGGTAACACACCAACATGCCGCGTGTTTTCAAAGAAGGGAACCCCCCACAATGCGACGAATACGCTCACTACACCAAACACGAGGCTCGAATAGATGGCATTTAACCAGGCTGTGGGCTGTTTTACGATATCGCTAAGACTATTAAAAAACGTCAGTTTATTTTGCTGTGGTGTATTGGTGTGATCTTGTTTTTTATCACGAATAATGTACCAGAGAAGAACACTGAAAATAAAAGCTGTTGCGCCCGCAACAAATGTGCATGTTTGCCAACCCGCATTTTTGACCCAGACTGCCAATGCCACACTACCAATGATGGCGCCAATCATGCCAAACATTTCAGTCAGTGACGTCATAAATGAAAACTGTTGTGGTGGAAACCAGATGCGAATGAGGTTCATGCAGCTTACAAAGGCGAATGAAGCGCCTGCGCCTTGGAGTAGTCTTGATATCACGGCGACACTAAAGGAAGAGGTGCCGGCAAAGCCAAAACACCCAATGGCCACACAAGCAGCGCCTATTGATAACAGGTAGCGAGGACCAAAACGATCGACAAGAAGTCCCGCAGGTGATTGAAAAATAACGTAAATATAATAGTAACTGCTTAGCAATAAACTGGTTTTGAAGTCGTCTGTGAGACTAAAGCTTTGTTTTACGCCATGGAAAATCACCCCAGCGCTCAATTGGAGGAAAAATTGGAATAGTAGGAAGCACGCAGCGCACAACCAGATAACCCATGGCTGAATCGGTCGTGACTGTTGTTTGGTTTGGGATGAGGTTGATTTATGCATATCAATCTCCACTGCTAAAAATTTTAAGCGAATCATACCCGACTTAGTGTAAGAAGCAAGCTTTTTTATCTTTTTTATAATATTTTTATTATTATTAATAATTTGTTAATATTGTGGCTCGGTTTAAATAAAAAGAGGTTGTTTGAATGACTTTAAATGCCTGGCAGATTTTACTTGTGCTTTGTGTGGTTCTGCTGTTGTTTGGTGGGAGGGCCTTGCCAACGTGCCTTGGCAGCTTTATCAAAAGGTTTCGTAAAGTAAAAAAATCGATGCGAAAAAACGATTGATGCTGGCGGTCATGTTACACCTGCAATAAAAAAGCACTCGGCATCGCCGGGTGCTTTTTTTTATTGGTAACGTTTTATTTACCATCATTTTTATTATTTAAACGGTGATTAAATACAATTGAAAAGTGACCGGCTAACACCACTAAAGTTGATGCGATGAATCCGATATGCACTGCTGGTGTTGTGTCAAGAAAACATGCAACTAAAATGAGTACGCTTCCAAATAAGACGGAGCCAAGTATGAACTGGAGTGTCAAAGGTTTTGCGTGTTCTGAGTTTTTTATCCTGATTTCATGGTGAGCAGTAGCACTCAAGATCACAGCCACTACCCAATATGGAATACTTTCCGCCCCTAAATAGACTCCCCAGCCAACTAAAAATAAGGCGAGACCACCTAAAATACTGACAACCAAGGCGTGAAATGTTTCTACATAGATGTTCATGGCATTCTCCAAGCTTGTTAAAACTGAACGGATTATAGTCAACATTTTGGTTTTGTCTAGTGGGAATACTTTTTAAATAACCCATAATCAATGGTTTAATGATGTAGGGGGGGGGGCAATCACTAATTTTGAGTTAGGGGGTGATATGCTTAAGCATGAAGCCAGCTGGGATAGCTTTTTGATTGCCGTGAGATGCTTGTCTTGCTTTTAGACGATCGAGAACATAAGTAGTGATTTTCACAGTCAGCTTCGTCGCCATCCACCCATAATCGAAACCGGGTTAATGTGCCTTTGATTGTCTGATTGATGTGATGGACTTTCCCGGTAAGATTGACGCAGTGTTCCTCATCGGCGACAGTGTTTCCCTGGTCGGCATGCAGTTGGATTCTCAGTTTAATTTGATCGAAAATGGTGTCAGCGTGGTTGAGAAAAGAAGGGGGTATGCTGAACCTATTTTTTGGCTCTAAAGAAAAGAGCCGATTTGGTTTCGATGATGTGAAAAGAGGGAGTAGCTCACTGCTCGCATCCTGGTGATTGAGATGACAGACTAGCCACTGGCAGGTGAGCTTCGCCAATTGTCTTTTTAATATTTTTTTTTCATCGTGAGCATTTCCATCGGTAATCAAGATGGCCTTGGTGTTGTTAGTGATGTGCGGTAAAAATGATTGGTAGTTTGTCAGGTGACCCAGCGATTGCCGTTGTTGGTTAATCTGCTGTATAAGGTTGACGGGGATGTGGTTGATGGGGGTTTCTTTTAGTAGTGTAGCTGCCTGGTCTCTGAAAACAATGAGAGTCACAATAGTGTGGGTGTCGTGTTGTGCTTTTAGTGTGTTGATAGCATGTATCAGTAGGTCCAGTGCGCATTGCCAGGCAGTTGGCGTGGCTGCACCGCTGAGATGAGGGCGTGTATGACCTAAACTGGCACCAATATCGAGAATAAAAGTCAGGTGTTTTATTTCTTTCTCATCTATCAGAATGGGTTCTCTGAGAGTGTCAATATTCAACTTAAGTTCTTGGGTTATCGTCCCTGAACGAATGCTGGTTTCGACAAGCAGCGTGCCGATCTCAGTCGAGTCTAGTGTGATTGGGCTGTTGCTGATTTTATTTTTTGTCAGGACATTGATAATGTCTTGTGGTGATTGATTAATGAAGCGGCGGTTGAGCCACCATTCAAGTAGCTTATTTTGTGACTGTTCAGGGTGTCGTTTAAGTGCCGCGCGATAATAGAATTCACGACGATTGTCGTGAGTGGGTATCAGCTGCGTGATTCTGGATGGCAGTGAGGTGTTGAATAGCTGGTTATGCAAATAGTGCTGTACATCTTTTGTGGAGATGTCTTGATTAAACCAGGTTCCATTAGCTCGATATTCAAGGTTGAAGAGCACGAATTCTTGGATCGCTGAGTTGAAAAACGGGAACACTTCCAGTGGGGAATATTGCGTGAGGGTATCAAATAGCCTCTGAACAAGGTCGCTTGCGTTAGGGTGTTCATGAAAATGAATATCGGGTATGGATCTAGTGCGTTTTCTTTTTGCTAGTGTTGTTGTTTGGTTACTGGAAAGGGTTATTTGTTGTAAGTTTTTTGATACCGATCGACGAATATTTGATAAGGGTAGAAGAAGGTCGGTCAATAATGGGATGGCTATTTCTTTTATGATCGTCTCTTCCAGACGAGGAATTAAGTAAATCATAATTGTAATACGCGTCGCTCTTTCAAGGTAATCGATGGTGGCTTCTGTCAATTGTGGGAGATGATCGATGGTGCGGGTTTGTAATTGAGGCATGCCAAAAAAGGGGATGAATGCAAAGTTGCTGTGATCATCTTTATCAAAGCCGGGCTTTTTGCGTGTGAGCAGCGCATCGAAGTGTGTGTGCTTAGCACCTGAGTTATCGGTACTGGTTGCGTTTGTTGGTGTGTGTTTAGGTTGTGCGTGTTCGCTAAAAACCCGTCGAGTGTAGTCCTTGAGTTTGGAATATTGAGTGAGTTGAAGTCCTTGTCTTATAATCGGGGTTTTCATTGATCTCATTCCTCTCGGTGCGTTAGCGCTGATATAAAGGTTACTTAGCCGACAACGCCAAGGTTATGCGCATTAATTGCAAGAATTGTAGCTAAAATTAGAATGAGTGTCAGTAAAAATGAAAAGTCCAACCACCGTTTAACTTAATTGAAATTTAAGCTTAACAGTGGCAGGTGTGTGTTGATTATCAGTCGGGAGTACTGGGAGAAAATGTGTGCAAATAAGATGATGGCACGTCTTTTGTTTGTTGCGTGATGGCGCTGACAGCTCCCCAGCCAATAATGGTCATCAGGATTTTGATAGGTAGACCTGCAGTGACACCTCGAATTCCAAATTGCTGAATATTATTTCGTAGCACGTTTATCGTTGATTCCCCGGAGGACGATTTTGGCATTTGGTGGATGGTTTTCACAATATCAAATGGGCTTCCTAGCAGCGCGACAGAGGTCCCAGTCGTGATAGCGCATAAGCCCGAAGCGGTTAGTGGAATGGGGTCACCGGGCTGCAGTTGAAACTGTTGATAACAAGAGCGCTGTATTGGACCTGAAAAAGCAAATAGAGCGAAGCAGGAGACGCCGGTTTTGATAAATGAAGCAACCGCACCTTTATAAATGAACTGAAACTGTTTCTTTAAATTCCCCTTATTTTTCATTTCTTGTATGAAGCTGGCGTTGCGACTGTTTCCTTGCGAGGTCGCACGATACGTGGCATAGCGCTCAAATGGACCACCAATTGCGGTATCTGCTGCACTTGCAACGCAGGCTGCGGAGCCAGCAATTATGGTATGTTGATTGTGTGCAGAAAGATGACTGAAAATTGGGTGATGAAGTTTTGTCGCAATCAGCTTCGGTGCGCCCTTGAATAAGATCGCTTTGTACGAGCCGTTCTTAATCGCTTCTTTTGTCATGGCGGAGATGGAGCCTCTAAAAATGGCAGTGGGTAGCATGCCAAGTAAACGTTTGCCATTGGTCTTATGACACAGTTGGCTAAAAGCGGTGTGTGCTGGTAAAAATTGTCTTTGGCTGAGCGAGAGCTGTTGTTGTCGCATGGTGACTTGCAGTGGTTGGGTGGCAGGAACAATGAGTGATTTCCAAAATGCCAGTGAAGCGCTAGCGCTGAGCAGATCTGCTTTATTCAATGTTTGGGACGTGGCGGCGGGTTTGGTACTGACTGTGTTTGGCATCTTCATCTCCTTGAAAATTCGAAAAACTAACAAGAGTGTAGAGCACGTGGAATTTTTTGCAACCCCTTTTTTTTTAAGGAAAAATTAAGAGATTGGTCTGTGATTCTGAGTTTATCTCTATTCTAAGTTTGGATGCATAAAACGATTGTCAGAGAAATTGTTTCACCCTCATTTTTAAGGCTTGTTATTACTCAAAGAGTGCTCGTAATTCCTCCGAATCGCTGTCGCTGGATGTTGGTAAATTGTCGTTATTGCTAAACATGCCGTGGGAATTATGTGATTGATGATGAGGCTTGAACATGATCACGGCGTTTAGCTGAGAATGTACCTTGTTGAGTAGCGTGGGTATGGTTTCGCTCATGGCTGTGGATGAATCTGGATCTTTTGCCTCATTCGAGTAGTAAACAGCCTTTTGATCTTTGCATAAGAGTAAAGCGATTAGCTCAACAGCGTCGGTATCAAATAGATTGGTTTCTAGGGTTTTCATACACTCGGCGTGTCTTTGCGATGATTTTTGATCGAACGAGATAAATAGGTGTTTTACGAGCTCATCTGGGGTTAAAAAATTATGTGGCTGTGGGTTGTCGTGGATTGTCTTGATGTATGCCTTGTATAATTTTTTTATTAGGAATTCTAAATTAAAGCGCTCACTCATGGTTTTAATATGTTTGTTTTCTATGATAGAGATAAGTAGCTGAGACGGTGTGATGCCAAACGGAGTAAATAGCAAACTCGAATAATTAAGTCGCATAATGGGGGTGGTGTTCTGTTGGATTCCCCTCGTTAGTTCCTGTTGTAATGTGAATGAAATGCTACTTAGAGCCGAAGCTATTTCATAAAAGCAGTTGCGGTATTCGGAAATTTTTGTTTTGAGTTCAATATACAATGATACCCAGTTGAAAATATGAATGCACTTCTTGTAAGTTTGTATGTCAACTCTGGAGGCTGAAAAAAAGCGTTTGATTGTATCTTTGTCTGTTGTATTTAAAAAGCTTGGTATTGCTTCGTGTAAATTTGAGTAAGAAATAGAGCGAAATGATAAGTATCGCTCTATTTCATAATGGAATTCTTGCAACGCCGTGGGGTTACGTTTTGATTCTTCGTTTGAGATGATTTTTATGAAAATGGCATGAAGCTGTTTGATTGCACTTGAAGTGGAAGAGTGAGACTGTGAGTGCTGAGGTGAGGTAATTTTGTTATAGATGCTGCTAATTAATATTGGTTTTTTTGAAGGGCGTAAATTTGAAAATTTTGATTGGTTGCTTTTTATGCTGTATCGTTTCCATACTTCGATACTGTGTAATAACAGCGGAAAATGTTTTTTAGTGTATAGCTTGATGATTAGCTTCGCGGGTAGAAAAGCGCGTGGACCATTGAATGAAAACTGGGAATTGATGTTGATTCCATCGTTGCCAGTAGGTGAAAATAAAATGGTGTAAACAGGAGGGTTAAGTAATGAGGCAGCATGCAGCTTGATTAGTTTTTTATGAATTAAGCGAGTATCATTTGAATGGAGACTGTGTATGTACTCCTTGAGTGGTGATGTTGCGTATTCGGAAAAGTGCTTCTCAGTAAATGCTTCCAGTGTGGATAAGTGATCGTTGATGTCCTCATTGAATAGCATTTGAAGTAACGACGGGGTGGATTTTATTTCTTTTATAATATCAAGTAGGCCAAAGTGATTTGCTGAGTTCTTAAGTCGTAAGTGAACTGTGTTCGTTCGATCGCATTGGATGAGCATGGTCTCTATTATGTGAATTGCAGAATAAATACTATCAGCTGAAGAGCGCGTTTCTGGATTTGTTTGTGCGAGCGATTCAAATAGCCCGTGCATGCTTTTCAATATTTTTTTTGTGTCTACTAGGTGGTTCAATGTGTTTTGGTAAGATGTGTCATAATGTGAGCCAGTTGAAAACTGGATGGTGATCAGTTTGAAGACTTCACGTATTAATGTTTTGACCACTGGGGCTGAAGTTAAGATGGTTTTTATGAATGAATTAATAGGAAGTTTAAGTTCTCCTAAGTGTTTATTTCTTCGTATTGTGTATTGCATCAAATCGGTTTGACTGATCATCTGGAACGAATTTGTCATTTTATTTTCAATCGACATAAATAATGATCTGGCGCATATTCTGGTTAACATATCTTTGTGTTTGAGATCGACCCTAAGGTCTTGATGAAAATAATTTAACACCTCTGTGACAGCTGTTGTATTAAAGAGCGCTTTTGTGTGCTGCGATGAAATTTCATTTTCTTTGTGAAGGCTCATTATTTGTTGAACGATATCATAGTAAAATTGACATTCTTCTTTTGAGTATCGGTTGTTAGTGAACGATTTGATGAGATGATCGCTGATCATGTCGGATATGTTGTCAATAAATGCATCGTTCTTGGTTTCAAGGTAGTGATTTAAGAAGTTGGTGAGAACTTGGAAATTTGTGGTTTTGTCAGTTTGCTTTGAGGTTTGTGTGCTCAAATTGATTAACTTTTCCACTTTTTCGGCGATGTGATTTTCTAATTTATTGAGGTAAATGTCATAACTAGGGCATGCGGAGCAATTGAATTCGTATTTGTCTATCTCATTGCTTACTTCATGTGTTTTAGATTCTTTTGATAGTTTCAGTAGTGTTGAAATAATAAGGGGGTCATTTGTTTGAAAGATGCGTTTTTTTAGTTCTGGCATATTGTCACAGTGCCCGTTATTCCAAGTCGATATAATGCTGAAAATATCCTTATTGGTTTCAACTGCATTTACAAATGAGTTGATCTTGTCCGCATTGTTATTTGCGATTAAGGTTTCTTTCTTTGCGACGGCTTTCGCGTATTGCATCGCGTTAGCTCGTTCATCTGTTATGAGCCCTTGGATTAGATTGCGTTTGTTCTCAAGTTGAATAATAGCAAATTGATGATTTCGAATGTCTCCCCCGCTGTTTGGTTCTATGGTTATCTCATCTCCTAAAAAGTGCCAGCCTAAAATCTGACGTGTGATTTCTAAACAAAAAGGACCACAGTTATAAGCTTCACATGTTTGTACGCGTTCGATCATGCATTGATTTTCCATGATTGTTTTACCATGGAAGGTTTGTTTAATAAGTTTTAATATGCTGTTGTCGTTTCCATTAAGGTGCATAAAATTGTTGGGGTCTTGACTGGCCTTCATTGGGTCATAGATTTCAATTGATACATTTTTCACAATAAGCTCATCAAATTTTTCTGACGGGATAATTTGAATGTTGCGATCATCGTCCTTGTGGATTGCTTGGTCATTAGTGTGGATATTGATAATCATAACCACCCAGTGAGCTCGATTGACGCAAAGTTGAAAAAAAACTTGATAATCTCTTGTTTGTTCGACTCCTTCTTTAAAATTCATTCTGATATCGTTTCTCACATGTGTAAAAAAGTCATTGATTGTTTCAGGCGGAAGCAGTTTGATGGAGTGTGTTCCGGCAAACAATGCTGAGTGAGTGTCTGCATTCGGTTTTCGTAACCTTAACCAATGCGGTTTTTTTTTAGCCGATGTTAGCACGAATGAGTTTTGTGCTTCTGGGTCGCTATCTTGAGTCGATTCACCTAGTTTGTTTTGCGTTTGTTGGAAACTGTGAAGGGTAAGCCAGCGCATAATGGCATCATCGTAAAAAGCTCGTGTGAGTCGGTCATCTTCTGTATGCGATAGTGCGGTGTCTCTAGGTCCAATTGCTAAACTGTTCATTTGGCCGGTGATGAGTGCTAAGGCATCGGTCGTGGAGTCGAATGCGTTCTGGTGGCTGCCTTGATCTCGAGGTGTGTATGATGAAAATGAAGGGTCAAGATTGAGTTTTGGTATCGCTGCTTTTTTCATGCATTAGCTCCAGATTAAATGATTTTATTGTGGCTTATTGTATGCTCATTCTTTAGTCGGTTTTTGCGTTCCCAAGTAGTTTGCATTTTTGATGCTGGAAAATCAAATGTTTTTTCTATGGGGTGATTAAAGGTGATGACTGTGTGTCA
Organism: uncultured Gammaproteobacteria bacterium; assembly: GCA_902581285.1. Taxonomy (GTDB): domain Bacteria; phylum Pseudomonadota; class Gammaproteobacteria; order Coxiellales; family Coxiellaceae; genus CACHNP01. The sequence goes on from CACHNP010000005.1 coordinate 36,925, forward strand.
GCATCTAAATGAGTGGAATGGATTGATTTTCTGTAATCAATGCCGGCTCAATAGGTGAGCGTTATTACCACTATTGTTTATCAGCGTGAGTTTTTTGTATTATTATGGGTGCCGCTTATAGGAATGCTTTGATTATCAGCGGGGTGGTTTAATCCGTGTTTGTTTTGTCTAAAGCATTCCGCCGATGCTATGAGCCCACTTTCTTTTTCATTTTTACAGCGGTACCGTATGCCAGAATCTCAGAGCAGGTTTGGGCAACTTCAGTTGTGATAAAGCGCATCCCAACTACCGCATTTGCGCCTCGCTCTTTTGCGTGTTCTATGAGTCGCTTAATTGCTTCCTCGCGTGACTGAGTGATGAGTTTTGTAAAGCCAGATATTTCACCGCCGACCAAGCTTTTAAATCCGGATAATAAGTTGCTGCCAACATTACGACTGCGTACGGTGTTACCCCTCACTAAGCCTAGCGTTTCTGTAATGGTATATTCAGCAGGTTGATCCTGGGTCGTGATAATAAAATCGTCCGTTGGCATCATGCGCTCCTATTTTGTGTTTCTATCGTTTTATTTTAATCTAGTAGTATGTTATAGGTCAATTTTTTTCAATATGGACTTCATATGGTAGTATTTAAGGATAAGATAATATGCAGGAAGTCAGTTCATTTGAATCTGAAAAAGTGAATAATATTCCTTCGCCATGAGTATCGTATGAACGTTTTGATAACACAGTATCAATTTTTTCGCCTGTTTTTTTGGTGGCTAACGGATTATTTTCAGGAATATAATTTAATCTGATTTATGCTAACATAAGTGCGCCGTGGTTTGCCAGGATTACTAAGGGTTGTGTGTTATAATTGAGTCGTGTGATCTTTTGGGTTATGTCAGTTTTTTGTTAAAGGGCGCTTGAATGAAAGTGTTGTGTGAAATGAAAATAGTTGATTTTTTTTGGTTGTCTACAGGGCACGTTGTAATAGTTTGTGCTTTAGGTCCTGATATGTATCCAGATGTCCCCAATAATAGCAAGGCCGATTTGTGTATCAGTGACAGAAAAATTTTGCCCATCCGTATATTGGGCACCGAGCGTCTCTCATATATGCCTGGCGTTAAACGTGATAAAAAAGTGTTTAGAACAGATACGCCTATTCCAATGAGGCTAGTAGCTGAGAACAATATGAAACTGGTTATCTATAAACATGATGTTTTAAGTTAGGATGATAAAAGACACATAAGAAGAAGTTATTTATTCGTGGTTCTTTTATGCTCTTATTTAATCCGTTGTTGTGTTTTAAGGTGTTTGTGACTATTTCAAGTGAGGATAAAAAATCTCGGCATGGTGTGGAAATGGCAAGATCTATCTGATTTGTTTTATAATGGTGCAGAATTCTATTTTGGTTGGGTGATGTATCGATTTGTTGTAAGGTCTCAGTTATACTAAGCGGGTTTTTTAATTTTAAAAGGAAGAGAGCATGCCGTCGTTTGATATTGTGAGTGAAATGGAAGAGAATGAACTGCGTAATGCGGTTGATCAAGCCAATAAAGAAGTGACAACGCGTTATGATTTCAAAGGTGTTAAAGCGTCTTTTGAATTGTCCGAAAAGAAGATCACGCTTAATACCGAGGTTGATTTTCAATTAAAACAAATGCTGGATATTCTAAAGCAAAAAATGACTAAGCGCGATATTGACCTGAAACACATACAGGTCGAAGACCCTGTGGTTCATCATAAGAAAGCAACACAGCTTGTGATTTTGCAACAAGGTATTGCAACAGATAAAGCAAAGAAGATTGTTAAAATGATAAAAGAAAAAAAATTAAAAGTGCAAGCGGCGATTCAGGGTGATCAGCTTCGGGTAACTGGAAAAAAACGCGATGATTTGCAAGATGTGATAGCTTTCTTGAAAGAGTCGGATTTAGATGTGCCACTGCAGTTTAAGAATTTTAGAGACTGAATTTTAATAAAAAAGGCACTGATGAAAGTGCCTTTTTTTCTACCAATACACACCGGTTTGAACCGTTAAGTGGAGATTGTTTTTTGCATCTCCTGTTATTGCTGTTTTGCCGCCCTTTCCGTTAGCTGACTGGTTAGTGCCGTAGTTGCCAGCTAAACCAAGCTCAATGCTTTGTTTGGTGTTTTTCCAGTATGAAGTGCTCAGCGTGGCTGAGATGTTATTTTGTGGCATGTTTAGAGCCAGTGTGTCCCAGGATTCATCGTAGCGTAATCCGGTGCTCCATGGTTGTGGGCCAACTTGCCAGTTATAATCTGCTTCCAGTTGAAGTGCACGTGGCAATGCGCCTTCGTCATTCATACTCAAATCACTCGTATTAAACCGAGATAATGCTGACGCATACTCGGCGTGACCTGACCAATTTCCCTGAGTGACGCTGATGGCGAGATCACCTCCTCTGACATTTTTGCTCAGTGACTTATCGCGGAAACCGCTAAATTCATTAGTCGTGGTAATGCCGTTGGACTGCATGCCCTCGCTCGCTGAGATGTCATTAATGAAACTAACGCTTGCTTTGATTTGCGTGTTTTGCAATGTGGGTGACAGTGACAGTGACAAGCGAGCGCCGACTTCACCTTGGTTTCGGTGATTGTCATAAACAAAACCCATTACATTAAACTGGTGCTGATCATAACCGATCACTGCTGTGTCCGTTAAAGTGGCGCCGAGCACCTTCGGCAGCGGGGTAGACAGCATGTTACTTGACCCCTGACCGAACGGCGTTATCATTCTACCGGCACTCAAATAAAACGGCATTTTTGTTAAGTTACCTATCGTCAAAAATGAACGATTGAACGACACATGTCCATCCAAATCTCTGTTTCCACTTGTAATCGGCTGAGTATTATAATCAATACTGGAAAACCCACTCAGCCAAGAGTTGAATCGAATGAGGTTAACGACTTCGGCGGTGGACAGTGCGATACCCTCATCATCCGGGTGCTTGGGTTGGCCATTTAGAACATCGAAATATTGGGCCTCTAGCCCAGCACTGATTTGCCAGTGTGGTACTACATTGCTATTTGATGTTGCTTTGAGGACTGTCAAATCCTCGTTCATGCCTGATTGTTGTTGTAGCAAGCTATCTGGAGCATAAGAAACTGGTTGCGAGCTTGATGCAAGCATTATACCTGGGCTGAAAAAGCACGCGGCAAGGGTGATTAATTTTTTTTGACTAGGTTTCATACCATTCTCCTGTTAACTTGTATTCGGTTGTTTGTTACTATACAAAAAGATATTCAGGATTGAAACATCGTAGTGTAATTAATTTTTTTTTAATCATGAGGTTTTTATTATGGAGGTTTTGAGCATACGACAACCGGATGATTGGCATTGCCATCTGCGTGAGGGTGATCGATTAGTTACCACGGTTTTGCATCAGGCCGACCAGTTTTCTCGCGCTTTAGTCATGCCCAACCTGCAAACACCGGTGTCCACGTTTGCGCGTGCTGATTCATACCGAAAATTGATTTTAGCGTGTTTACCGGAGTCGAGTGATTTTTTTCCAGTAATGACCCTGTATCTAACGCAAGACTTAACTTTTGACGATTTGGAGTCCGCCAGTGACAGTGAATTTGTTAAGGCGGTCAAGTTTTATCCGCAAGGAGCGACCACGCTATCTGAATACGGGGTGCAATCGTGGCGTCAAGTCATACCTCAGTTAGAGAAAATGCAGGAGTTGGGTTTGATACTGTGTATCCATGGTGAGGTGACTCACGACGAGGTGGATATTTTTGAGCGTGAGTCGGTTTTTTTGCACGAGCAACTGCAACCGATTTTGTCACATTTCCCTGACCTCAAGGTGGTATTGGAACACATTTCAACCGCACAGGCAGTGGAATTCGTTCAGCAAACTGAGCGGAATCTAGCTGCAACTATCACGCCGCATCATTTACTTCTCAATCGAAATGATTTATTGGTCGGTGGCTTAAAGCCGCATCATTATTGTTTGCCTATTGTGAAAAAACAAGGTGATCAGGAAGCCTTAGTGAAAGCGGCCATTAGTGGTGATCCCCGCTTTTTCTTAGGGACGGATAGTGCGCCGCATGCAAAAAATAAAAAAGAATCGGCGTGTGGGTGTGCTGGGATTTATTCTGCCTATGCTGCGTTGGAATACTACGCAGAGGTGTTTTACAGGCATGACTCACTGGATAAATTAAGTGATTTTGCTAGTGTGTTTGGCGCACATTTCTATGGCTTGCCTTTAAATCAAAAGCAAGTACAATTACGGCATGATCCTTGGGTTGTGCCTGATTCATTGTCGTTTGGCGATGAGTCTGTTGTGCCGTTTATGGCTGGGCAAACATTACAGTGGAAGCGAGTGAGCAATGAGTGAGTTAACAATAAAACAACGATTTGATGGTTATCTACCTGTTGTCATTGATGTTGAAACATCGGGCGTTGAGGCTGAGAAAAATGCACTGCTGGAAATTGCGGCTGTGTATGTCGATTACAACCAAGATGGCATAATTGCGCCTGTGGAGGCACATTTTGTCGCTCATGTTGAACCGTTTGACGGTGCGGTCTTAGATCCGGAAGCATTAAAAATCACTGGTATACGTCCGGATAACCCGTTTAGGAAAACAATTTCTCAAACTGAGCAGCAGGCGCTAACCGGCCTGTTTGACTACATTTCCGCTGCTTTAAAAGCGTCTGGCTGTCGCCGAGCATTGCTTGTGGGTCATAATGCGCATTTTGACTTGGGGTTTGTTCAAGCCGCCATGCGCCGTTGTCGGATTTCTCAGTCGCCTTTGCATGCTTTCACAGTGATGGATACGGCCACGTTATCAGGGGTGTTTTATGGTAAGACCGTGCTCGCTAAAGCACTAAAAGAAGCGGAGATCGAGTTCAATTGTGACAAGGCGCATTCTGCTTTGTATGACACATTAAAAACAGCCGAACTGTTTTGTCGCGCGGTGAACCAAATTTCTGCTAAATAACCTCGACTTGCTGATTTATTTTTTAAGCTATCAATTCTATCTCGTGCTGCTTTCAGGTGGGGGAAAATCATTCTGTTGTGTTATTTCCAGTGTTGTTATTTTACTTACGTCCGGCTAAACCCTTTTTTAAGTATTTCAATCCGTTGATTCCCCTTGTCGATATTTGTTTTATCATTTTCGTTGAGGTGTTCTTTCGTGCATGCTGACATCACAGCTTGCAATAAGATTAAAAGGTAGGGTAAGTTTTTGGGTACTGAACTGTGTGATTGATTGGGTGAGCTTTCAAAAGTGTATGTGGCAAAATTAATCAAGCATGCTGTGAATAGGCACGTTGCAATTCCAGTACTAATCATGGTGGGTTGAAATAGTCCGCATCCAAGAAAGAAGCTTGGTATTAAAACGTTAAGGTAAATATCGACTGAATGATTTAGACCACCGGGTAAGAATGACAAGGGAACAAATGCGATTGACATGAGGCTCATTATCACTTGAATATTGATCATCGGCATGTAGAGTGACGGTGTATTTTCTTTGCGCTGAATTTCTGCGTAAAGTACATTGGTGAATGCGTTAGAGTGGGGAACTAAGGGAAAATAATGGATATGCGATATGGTAGTCAAGGGCATGGTTTTATAAGCAGAATTGAGGCAAGCGGCTAGTTGTTTGGCTTCAACACCATAATGGCACGTGGCTATAACAGTGATTTTTTTTAGCGGTGATTGCTGGAATAAATGCTTGATTCCTGAAAAAAATTTTAGCCCTGAACGATCACCTACCAATAGTGCTAGTGCAGCCATAGTGGGTTGAACTGGCGGGTTCTCGAAAAAAACAACAGGAAATCTTTTTTCCCTATTGATTTGTTTGAGGTATGTTGATAGGTCCGTATTTTCTCCAATCCAATGGATAGTGGCGGGAAACTGTAAATTAGAATTGAGTTTGAGTGTTTTTTTTCGCTTTTGAGCTGGGTCAACGACGAAAAAATTAAATGAACGGACAGTGGGATACATGCGCATGAGGCGTTGTGTGATTGCGTCACGGTTAGGTAGTTCCCCGCCGCCAGGGCAGAGTACATTGAGAGTTTGGTCTGGGTTGTTGTTAGCTAATTCGTGAGTATGGCGCATCAGTTGTTCCCCTATTTTTTTGGCAATATTATCATCAGAAATTTTTATGTGCAACGGTATTTATTTGTTCCCGTTGATCAAGTGTGCGCCGTTTGGGATTAAGGTAAGCGTCTTATGGTCACAAAAAAATATTAATTCTTTTAAATCAGTGCGTTGTGGTTTAAATAAATACTTGAAATCGAAACAAATTGTACTATATTTTAACCTGTGTAACTTATGGTTAAGACGCATGGTTTGAATGGGGAGGGTATGTTGATGAAGGTGCTAATTGCAATATTGCTGGTGGCTTTTGCGGTGATAGCTGCTTTGTTGTGGAAAAAGTATTTTCGTTTATCCTCGTCTAAAGGTGCTCCTGCTGAAAAGTTTTTAGGTCAAACCGGCGATCATATCACCTTTGAATTGGGTGCATATGATCAGGCGATATTGAATCACGCACTTCAGCAAATTCGCATGATGTTGGAGCACACCAATGCGACCATTGATAGTTTTTTTGAATCCCCGATTAACTCCGTTGAAACTCAGCAAGAAGCGGTTTATCCTAAGCCGCATGCGATGAAATGGATAACGGTTAATGTGGCTGGTTGCTCTAAAACGGAAAACAAAATAATGTCGTGGGTCCCGCCTCAGAGCTGTAAAATTGTGAACTTCAGAAGACGTCAGCCCTTTTCTGGGTAATTTGAATGTGTTTGGATTTCAAAGAGTTTATTTTCATTGCATGGGGTAAAAAAAATGCTCAAACCGGTTGGGTATGAGCATTCGAATGACTGAGACGATGAGTCTTACAGCGTATCAGCATGTTCTTCAAGGTACTTTGCCACGCCTTGTGGAGTTGCCTGCATACCTTTTTTGCCTTTTTGCCAGTTAACAGGGCATACTTCGCCGTGCTCTTCGTGGAACTGCAGTGCGTCAAACAAGCGTAGAATTTCTTCCATGTTTCGGCCCAATGGTAAGTCATTGACGATTTGCGCGCGCACAATGCCATCGCGGTCGATAATAAAAGCGCCACGGAAAGAGACGCCCGCTTCCGGGTGTTCAACACCGAAGCTACGACAGATGCTATGGGTGATGTCGCTTGCTAGTGTGTAAGATACTTGTCCGATGCCACCTTTATCAGCGCTGGTGTTGCGCCATGCATTGTGGGTGAAGTGCGAGTCAATAGACACGCCAATGACCTCCACGCCGCGCTCACGAAATTGTGGCATGGCATGGTCCAGTGCGATGAGCTCAGATGGGCAAACAAAGGTGAAATCCAATGGGTAGAAGAAGACCAAAGAGTATTTGCCTAATGTATTGTTTTTTAGGTTATAATCCTCAACTATGCTGCCGTCGCCTAGCACTGCTGGAACGGTAAAATCAGGGGCTTGGCGCCCAACTAAAACTGCCATATTACATACCTCTTTTGACTGTGTTTTAAAACAGTACTAATTAAGTACTATTTATCCCTTAAAGTCAAGTAAAGGAGCGAATTTATCTGGATTTTTCTGGTAAAATCAGCGGGCTTGGATTAAGGTAGTGTTTGTTGATTCAGAAATCGTTATTTGATTTTTGCATTGTTTTTACACCCATTCTCAGGAGATTATCATGGTACACGAGAACCCGTCTTTACCCATTAAAAAACACGAGCACCCGCCTTTACCCTATGAAAAAAATGCACTGGAGCCTCATATTTCAGCAGAAACGCTGGAATTTCATCATGGTAAACACCATGCTGCCTATGTGGGTAACCTCAACAAACTGGTGCCAGGAACAGAGCACGAGAATAAATCATTGGAAGAACTGATTCTTTCAGCTGATGGTGGCATTTTTAATAATGCAGCTCAAGTATGGAATCACACGTTCTATTGGAACTGCATGTCCCCAAATGGGGGTGGTCAGCCCACTGGTGATTTGCTGGGAGAAATTGAAAAAAACTTTGGTTCTTTTGACCAATTTAAAGAAGACTTTACTAAAGCTGCGGCTACGCAGTTTGGTTCTGGTTGGGCTTGGTTGGTTGTCAATTCAAACGGTGAACTTGAAATTATCAAAACAGCAAACGCTGATAATCCGTTAACAGAAAATTGTATTCCCTTGATGACCTGTGATGTGTGGGAACATGCGTATTATGTTGACTACCGGAATGCTCGACCGAAATATATTGAGGCCTTCTGGAATCTGGTCAATTGGAATTTTGTGTCTGAGAACTGGGTTGCAGCCAAGTAAGATTTGACAAGGCGCATTTAGCGCCTTTTTTTTTACCTCAAGGAGGAAGTATGACACGTGTTGCTGTTGCGGGGGCTTTTGGTCGAATGGGCGCTATCACCTGTGTCACGTTAAATGAGACACAAGAATTTAATTGTGTGGCTCAATGGGGTCGAAATGATGATTTGTCCTTGGGTATTCAGTCCAGCAAGCCCGACGTTGTGGTTGATTTTACTTTACCGGATTGCGTTTTTGACAATGCGCTCACTTATGTTGAATGTGGGGTGCCTTTTGTTATTGGAGCGTCTGGCTTGACGGCGGTGCAGATACAACAGTTAGCACAATCTTGCAAGCAAAAAAAGTGTGGCGCGTTGGTGGTGCCAAACTTTTCTATTGCGGCGGTATTGATGATGCGTTTCTCACAGTTGGCGGTGAAACATTTTCCCAATGTGGAAATTGTTGAATGCCATCATGATAAAAAAGTGGATGCGCCCTCGGGTACGGCGCGTCATACCGCGGAACTACTGATGTCTACGCAAGGCCGAGATGCTACAAGAGAAGAGAGTGATATTCCTATCCACTCGGTTCGATTACCCAGCTTGTTTGCTCATCAGGCTGTGGTGTTTCAAGGTGTCGGGGAGCAATTGACGATTAAGCACGATGCGTATGATCGCTCTTCCATGATGCCGGGTGTGTTACTGGCTTGTCGGCGTGTTGCTGGGTTGAATGGTTTGCACGTTGGTCTCGAAAGCGTGTTGACACTCTAGCGATTCTGATAACTCAGTTCGATGAACGCAGCCGTTGACCTGTTCGGCGTCGATGTTACAGCTTGCACGTGACGTTATCGGTGTTTAGTGTCATTTGTATCGTATTAAAGTTGTGCTTTGCCCCCTCCTCACTTTGCTTATATCTTCATTAAGATAAAAATATTATGTTGAATTATACCCTCAATTTTGCCTGACTTGTGAAATGACTTGAGTTGTCTGGATAGATTATTTACTATCTGTGCTAATAGTTCAGATTCAGTCGGGGGTAGGTATGAAGTACGAAATGCGCCATCAGTTGCATTACAATCTTATAAAAATGGGTCGCTCCGATTCTTTTGAAAGACTTTTTTGTAATGGTGTGATCTGGGCGGTTGATTGCGCTATCGAGAAAGCATTTATTGGCGATTTTTTTGGTTATGTCGAAAAAAGGAATTTAGTTCACAGCCGTCTTAATATTGACGATAAAAAAAGCGTCCTAGCTGATTACTTAAAAAATGATAAACACTCTATGGACTGCTTGACTTTCCTGCTAGAAATTCTGAAAAAGCACAATAAAAAGCCAGAAGTGGAGTTGCTGCTGCAAGATGTCATCACGTCTAAATCCGCTGATAGTTGGTTGCCTTCTCAGTGGCTGTGGTGGTTGAAGATCGCTATAGAAGAGGGTAAGTCGACATTCGCATGTAAGATGATTGATGAAGTTTCTCATGTTAATTTATCCATGTCAGCTAATATGGCTCTGAGGACAGCTCTTCTGGCTAAAAATGACGACGTGCTTCAGTCATTGTTAAAGAAGGGTGTGAATCTGCTGGAGGCTCAATCGGGTCGAACGCCGCTGGGTACTGCGATTCATACGGTGGAGAATAATGATGCCATTAACCATATTTTAGATACGATGTTGAGTTTCATTAAGAGTAACATCGGTTTGCTGTCACAGCATGATCAAGGTAGGTTGGATTTAATTAAGAGATTGCAAGAAAATGAAGGAGCACCATTGAAGTGTCCTATTACTTACAACAGAAACACCAACCCGTTAATAGCAGATAGTGGCCACTCATGGAGTGGTTGCATCAATAATCAACTTGATGAAACAAACCCACTAACCAACCAACAGGTTGAGATGACCGTACCTAATCTGTCTTTAAAGCACGTTTTTAGTATATTGGCTGATTCTTGCGAAGAGATTTATTTTAATGTGAAGAAAGCGCAATTATCACAGACGTTCACTACCGTTGATCAGTTAAAATCTCGATTGAATGAAGCCGTCATGCTGGGGTTTGCTGATGTGGTATCGACCCTACTGCAACAGCAGAAGGATTTGAATATCAATGAGTGTTCTTATAAAGGTTGCACATTGTTGACACTAGCTGTTGAATATGGGCATAAAGACGTGGTCGATGTCTTGATTGCACGACCAGAACTTGATTTGAATGCTGTGTCAGAGAATGGATTCACAGCTTTGATGAGTGCCGTAGCAATAGAGCGCGAGGATATAGTCAAGAGTCTTTTGGGTCAACCTAATTTGAAGATCAATCACTGTGTCGGACAGAATAAACTGACCGCTTTTTCCATCGTGATGCTGCGTGCCAATGACACGCTGGCGAACCTTTTCCTCAATCACAGTCAATTTGATTTATCAGTGCATGCAGCCTATGATCAATCGATTATGGCCATGTGCTCTCGTTTGCCGGATTGCGAAGCAATTTTTACTGCCTGTATGGAGAAATACAAGACGCTAGAACCAGCAAAAAGACACGATATTTTGGGTGCTGCTAAAGCTGGATCAATAGTGTTGTGCGGGGCTGCTTCATATGGCACGGTAAAAATGGTTGATGTGTTGCTTAAGCAAAATGTGCAGCTTTATGTAAGTGAAAATCAATATTTACAGACACCATTGATAGCTGCTGTTGTAAGTGAGCGTGATAGTTTTGATAAAGTAAAACAAATTGTGGCTTATAGTCGAGACTGTTTACTTTCGGTTGCGTTAAGTGATTCAAAAAACAGTGATGTACTGCAATCTACGTCGCGTTTTATTAATGCTCAAAATAAAGGTGGTCAGACTGCCTTGATGATTGCTTGTTATCTTGGTAAAACCGATATAGTCAAGTTTCTTGTGGCCTCAGGTGCCGATGTTTGGGTTAAAAGTAATGTTCAATCAATTGCTTTGATTGTTGCTATGCGAAAATCTGTGAGTCTGTGTGGTGTTTTGTTAGATAAAATGAAATCCGATATTACTGATAACACGGATTATCGCCAGTATTACATTAACGCTCTTGTGGGTGTTATTAGCCAAATCAAGCCAATCTTAATACATGCTAAAGACGACAATCGAGTGGCAATTATTGAGTTTCAATCAGATTTAATTGATCTGGTAATTAAGTGTCAGCAAGAATTGATTGAATCAAAGTCAAATATTCAGTTGAATGAGAAGAAAAGAAAACATCATGAGGATCACGCTCAGAATGGTTCGAATGGTACCGGTAGTAAGCGCGTAAAAGAGATGGAGGGCGATTCCAGTGGTAACGATGGCAGTGATTCAACCATGAGTATGGGTGTGTAGTGGTGCTTGTCTTGCGCTGTCTTTTTGAATGGGTTTAATGTTAAAGTGACGAGCCGTTGGTCGATTCTTATTTTAATTTTACTTAATAAAGGATTTCGTGAATTGATTATAATGTTGCGATCATCGTGAGTCAGAAATTGGATTTTAAAATGTTTAATTTTTTAGTTAACTTGCTGTATAGTATTTCAAGTGTAATTTTTTGTCATGTTGGAGCAGGTTGATGCTCGGGAAGTATGAATGAGAATATCAAATCAAAATAACGAAGTGATGACCATGGTGCCGAATAAATCGACGGGGGTTACGGATCATCATCAATCGCTTAATGTTGATACTGGTAGTCCTGTGTCATTGAGGCAAAATATTGGTGAGATAAAAGCAGTTAGTGAAACTAAATTCGATCAGTTGAAGAGTGATGTGTGTAATCACGTTGTCGAAGAGAAAAAGTACGATGATCAACCCAGTTTTTTAGATCGTTTTAAGATGGCCGCCGATTATTTTAGTCAATGTAAACAATTGCGTTCGGATCAGGCTAAGTTAAACGAACTGATTACACGCCAAGGTCAGTTTATGTTATCTGTTTTTGAAGAGGGAAATGCCAGTGAGCATGCTCTTTCTCAATTTCATTTGGCTATGATGTATCAATACGGCTGGCATGTTGCGCCTGATGATCGGAAAGCATTTAGTGTTATGAAAAAAGCGGCCGTTAGCAGTGATGATGCCAAGTTGCGATTAGCTTATATGCTGATGCAAGGTGCTGGCTGTAAGCCAGATCATTCTGCTGCTGCTCGGCTATTTGTTGGCTGTGCTGATAGGGGGATGAAGCGAGCTCACTATTATGCCGCGACTGTTTACAAGTCGGGTTTTTATGGCTACGAGCGTTCAGATGAGAAAGCCTATCATCATTTTTTGGTGTCTGCTAAGAACGGTGATTTGCGGTCTCAATATTTTGTGGCAAAACAGCTGTTTTATGGTGAAGGGGTCGCTAAGAATAAGGATAAGGCTGAGTTATGGCTTGATCATGCAGTTATGAATGGGTCCAATGAATCGGAATTGTTTAAGCGGATGATTGTGCAGAATCGTCTTGACTCGGCGATACGTTATTTTCGTCAGCAAATGTCTCGTGTCATGCACGGCGCTTTTTTTGATGACATGAGAGATTGCCTTCTTGCCCGAAGAAGATTCGATAAGTTGGTTTTAGCTGAAGAATCGAACGGCATTGGAATTGGCTTTGGTGCCACTTCATTGGTGTCTGTTAACAAAGCCAGGTTTGGTGAGATTGAGATGGAATTGGTTTCTAAAGTATCGAAAGAGTCACTGTACAATCCAAAGCAAAATCGAATATCTATCTGCTCTTACCCTTTGTTAAAAGAGCTGCAGTTTTTTTCGATGATGCAAAAAAATAACCAAGGCGGGTGTCGGCCTTACTCGAATTATCTCGTGGAATTTTATGGTGCTTCACTGAGCGATGATTATGTATTGCATTTGTACTTAGAAAAATGCCAATTAAACCTGTTGCATTACTTGCAGTCTGAAAATAAAACTTCAACTGATATCATTCGGTTGTCAAAAGATGTGTTAGCTGCGGTTAAATTTTTACATGAAGTGGGGGTGGTTCATCGAGATGTTAAATTAGAGAACATTCTGGTTGCCGAGGGAGCAAGTGGCATGCGTGCTAAGTTGTGTGATTTTGGTACCATGTTTGAGTTAGACTCCAGCCTCGATAGCTTTTTGGTTGAACTTGATAGTGAAAAAGTACTGCATACAACCACCAATATTTATATTGCACCCGAATTCTTATCACAGAAAAATCTACAAAAGTTGTATAAAGAGCACACGAAACTAATGCGATGTTACGCTCTGATCTACAACTCGTTTTATAAAAATTACACCCTGATTGATCACAGTTTGGCGAAGCTTGGTGGTTTGCAAAATAATGAGAAAAAAATTTTTCTGAGAACATTAATATGTGGAATTGATGTTTTCTCAACCGGTTTGGTGTTGATGGAAATGTTCTGCTACGCTTTTTGTGTAACAAATGAGGCGTTGTTGACCTGTTTAAAGTGTTTAAAGGATTGTGTTAGTCCGATAGAAACGCGTTCGTTCAACGTTGATACCAAGACATTGTTCAGCTTGTTCTCAAATACCCCGATGCTTCAAGCAGCGAACACGCAATCGGTGGTAGAGTTGTCAAATAATCCCACTAGCAACCATTAGCGCTTGTGTTTCTTTTTTTTTCTTTTTCTCTTTTTGCCTGATGTCAATGGCACTGTCTCGTTTGTCGACATGTGAGTGATATTATCTTGGGGTCGGTTAGGTTGCGAGCTATGATTGGTAGCAGTGGCTCCCCCGATACAAGTTGCATCCAGATCACGCTCTTCCTCCTCACTCACTCTGACTCCCATCGTATTTTTGATTAGTAGCCAAGCAAAGTAACTCAAGATAAATGCAGACAAAAAGATAGCGCCGGCGCCAATGATCTGCGTAGATAACTGACCCAACCCGAGAAAAGTAGTAGACACGGTGCCAACGAATCCGGCGCAAATCGCCGTTGAGACCAATCCACCTGCTGCGTCATCAATCTTAAAATTATAGATCGTTTTATGGGCATACAAACTCACCACCACGGAGACAATACTCACAATTCCGTAGCGCAGAAGACTGTCACTTGTATCTGGTGACACACATAACGCAATGAAAGAAGCAAGTGTGGCGGTAATGAGATAGTTGATAACAATTCTTTTATGCCATAAATAGGACAGCAGAATAGCGGTGAGCATACCCACGGAGAAAACCCACAAACACAGCAGTACGATATGAGTGACTGGTGTTGTACCCCCCTCATCTATTATCGTGAGCTGCGATCCGCCGATGAATCCGAGCATGCCAAGGATGATGAAGACTAAACCCAATGTTAATAGCGGTATTTTCCCAGCAACTGATGGGGTCTGCGGCGGTTTGTTTTGCGAAAAAACACCGATCCTGGGGCCCAGCACCAGCAAGCCAGCCAAACCAGCGGCGCCAGCACAAATAAATACAACACCACTGCCGGCAAAGTCAACAAAACCAATTTCAGATTGCCAACCTCCACCCCACATCCACGATCCGATGATAGGGTAGATAACGGTGCAAAAAATAAATGTAAAAACGATCACAGCTGAGATTTTGACGCGCCCAAGTAACGAGCCAATCGCCACCAGTGCTGCTACAGCTGCAAACATCGCTTGAAACAAGGTGTCAGTTGCGCTGTTGTAAGTGTTATAATCAAGGTTATTTTGTGGGTTTTTATCTAGCGGTTCATTGATCCCTGCGAACCCAAGAATCCCGTCAATGATAAAGTAATCTTCATTCGGGTACATAACATTAAAGCCGATGAGTACGTACGCAAAGCCAGCACACACTAGGCTGGCGAGGCACATCACCAGAGTGTGAGCGTTATTTTTTTTAACACTGTGCGCATATATGATCATCATCAGCCCGATTAAAAGAAAAAATATGAGGGCAGAGCTCATTAGAAGGTAAGCATTATCGAGTGTGTAAGTTATGTGATCCATTTGCCGCTCCTTTTTTTAAGCCAGTTTGGGGTGTTATAGAACATTTTCTGGCATTTGCAAGTTTTATTTGAAAAAAAAAGTCCGTAAGAACGTGGCTTATGTAACTGATTTGATGATTTATTCTGTGTTTTCGGTGGTAGCTCGGGTTCGTTTGATAAAAAAAACAAAAAAGTGAGAAATATTTTTCTGATTCTAAGATTGTTTTAATAAAGTACTGATATATTGTAACTTTATACTTCAGGGGGTAGGATTATGAAAAAATACGAAAGGCATTATGAGATAAAAATGATTAAGGGTGAGCCACACTACGCTGAGGTGACCGATGAAGCTGTCTCCATAGCAGTTTCAGATTCAGATTCGGAAAAGCAACATGTGCTTTTTACGAAAGAATTACCTGAAAAAATGTATGCCCTTATGGGAGCAATGGGGCAGGGTTCGCTTGATATTGCGTTTAACCTATTTGTTTTCGAGAAAGTAGAACAAAATACCATTCGCTGGAAAGAAAATTTGCAGCCTTACTCACTTGAGCCAAATAAAATGAACATCTTTAGTGGTGTGCAGACGGATGACATAGAGGCGGAGTTGCGTCTTTCGTTAGAAAACGAAACATACCGCACATTTCATTCAGCTAATTTGCAACAAGAGCTGGCACAAAAGTGCTGGGTGCTGGTGATGCACTCTAAAAGTAAAGTAGTTGATCGGGAATTACAATCACCGTTGTTATCTTTGGTGCTAAATCATTATGAGCAAGAAGACGAACGATGTTTCACTCCGGTTCCAACACCACGAAGTGATAGATCAATGTCTGTCTCGACTGAGGATGGGCAGCTGACTGGCAGATCTGTTAATAGTGATCACGGCGGTAAGATGTCTCCAGGTTTTTGATAAGGGTAATGATCAGTTAGTTTGTTGAATTAAACAGTACCCTGATCAGACTCTTATTCATGGCTTTGCAACTGTGTCTGACAAGGCAGGCAGTTGATCCAAACACCACCCCGCCTAGACCAGTGAGAATCAGTTGATTCATCGACAAGCCAAGAGAAAACATCGCACAGCCAATAGCGCAGCCACTCACTGCGATCAGTATAGGCGTATCTGCTGCACTCATCGAGATGCATATAACGCATGAGAAAATAATAGCCCAAAAGCAAGACACATAGAGCAGCGTTAACTTAATGTCTTGTGGCGAAAGGGCATAAATGAAGCACACGATAACAAGTGTGATTAACATTATGACTTTAATTCGAGTGGAAATTAGTATCTGAGTGAAAGTGTCGTGCATTTTTAAAAAAAGGATAAAACTCGATATGATGATGTAAATTGCAAAAAGTACGGTAATGAAAAGAGGTGTATTATCAAGTGCTGAAGATGACTGTTTGAGATATTCGATGGAGCACAGTCCGAGTATAACAAAACCCAGCGAACAGTAGGACATCGTAAAAAATTCTGGTAATTGAACCATTGCTCTGTGCTGGGCAATCGAGACTCCTGCAATCACACCAATGAAGATGAGTCCTAGCATCAAATAAACATGGGAAAAATTCAACGGTGAGGGCAGCGCTAAAGATCCGCTTATAATAAGTCCTGATAGAGCATAGAGGGTTGCGGCTATCGGTTTTTTATCTGTGACTTTTTTGAGCGAAATAATAAACAAAAGGCCAACAAAAAAGGCGAGGACAAAGGTTGCGATCGGATGATTGAATTCTGGGTTTAATATGGCGTCCATTTATTACTCCTATCTATTTAATTTTTTTGCTTTTATAGGCTTGAGCTTACGTGATTGTTTTTTTCTATTAAACAGTGCAAGCATTTTTGTATTGATGGCTAATGTTGATGACAAGACGATGTTCATGAGGAAAAATAAAATTAATGCGCATGAAATAATAACGATTTCCAGCGGACCGCTATTTGCAAGTGGTAAACAAAATAAAATGATCACTGAGCATGGAATAGTAATCCAGTTTAAAAAAGGTGTATGCATGTTTGAATTTATGTTATGTGAGACATAAAAAGCACACAAAGATAATAGACCAAATAGCGCAATATGAGAGGTGTACTCGGGATAGATGAAGGCAGTAACAATAGTCAGTACGGAGGTTATACAAAAGCCGATGCTCACAATGAATTTCTCCGCAAGATTTGAAGAACGATGAACTTTATCTCTCATTTCGTCTTTGGATTTTTGTTTGATGATGCCTTGAAAGTCAGTAATGCTACCGGTGTAATAAAGAATCAGACTGCGTTGATTACTTTGATGAATACGTATTTTTCTTTTATCGGAGATAATAATACTTGTTTTCGCTTTATCAGTCATGAGGCGATTATTTTTTTGGTCGTTATTATTATTTGTTTTCATGCTCAACTGGTGGTAATGATTACCTATGATAATTTGAAGATCGCAGGACTCAATCGCAGAATTGATCTCATCTACATCAGTGATTATCATGTCGTGACGTATTTTGCTATCCGATGCTAGGGTGTTAGTCTCTGCTGGTGCCAGTAAATGACTCGGTACGGCAATCTTTACGGATTTGATCTTGGACAGATTACTTGCCAGTGAAAAAGCTTTCTTTAAATTGGAGGCTTTGCAGTTTTCAGTATCAAGAATAATTAGTGCATTTTTAGAGAGAAGAATGCGTTTCTCAATATCGCGTTTTGATTCTCTGATTATACCAGAACGATAGACTACCATGGGATTAATTATGCGTATCAATAATAAAGTGAACATGGTGATTAATGCTCCAGCTATGAAGATGGAGAATAGACTCGCTATAAGGAGAAGATTCTGCATCCAATCAAATGTAGAACTCATCGTTAATATGATAGTAAAGAGGGTAGTGGTGAGTATTATGAGTGTAATGTCTAATCTATCATTGATATTAAGTTTATTGACAATATAACGCATAGCGATTACCACTAGCACGACGCATGACCCAAATAAAATAAGAGCTAATGGTTCGGTAATTAATTTTGTTATCTCTAGGTTCGTAATCGCGAATGGGACTGTGTAGTTATACCAGCCAGTTACTATGGTTTTATATGCTAAAATTGACATGATTGATAAAACAACTAGACAATTACTGATGAAGCGTAAGTTAATCTTTTTCTCGCAGCAAAGTGAAAATAGTAAGGCTGTTAAGAAGCACGATGATATCACTATGAGGAAGTTTGAAAAGGCTACGCTGCTGTGATGTAGTAATGCTGTTGCGGTCACGATAACTAATGTAGCACATAAGTTGATGGTACCTGGTGTTTCTTGTTGAGATGTGCTGTTTATGTTATTGGGTTGTTTAAAGTGGTTATGCAGGTACAGTATCGATCCTGATATCAAAGCTAGGGTAAAGAGATCATCACCAATATTAAAGTGATTTAATTTAGTATAAGAATAAGTAGCAAGACAAAAGAGTGAAACAATAAAAAAGACAGTAAGTTGGAGAGCCATAGTGGATTTATGGTGGAGCAAACACATCAGTAAACAATAAAACAGTGTTGCTTTCACACCGATTGACATAGTACTCAAGAGGATTGTTTGGCTAGAGATGCCTGCAGATGGTGAGAGGATTAAAAGACTGGCTATTGAGACGAGAGACACAGCGATTATGCCTGTCAGACTGTTTCTTTTTATTACTCCTCGATCAATTTTTTTATCATATGAGAATAAATATAGACTGAATCCAACTATCATGAGAAAACAAAATGCGATAAATGGTAAAATGTAGATTAATTGAAAAGTGCTCTCATTCATGCTGTTGTCCTTTGTTTTTTATTTTTTTTCTTTTGGCTCTGGAGCCTTTTAGTTTTTTTTTCATTTTTGTCATTATGGTTTTTTCTTTCTTCACAAGAAAGTTGTCATTCGGCTTATTCTCTTTAAGGAATTTCTTTATTTTTTGTTTAAACTCGTCAATCACTTCAACTTCGGGATAAGTGTTGCTGTTAATAAGGTTGCCTTCATCGTTTTCTACTGCCGGATGTTTAGTATTTAATGTAATTATCATCAATGCTAACGATGTCATTAAGTAGCACAGTGCAAAAATAGCGCCTATATCAAATAGGGTTGAAAATACACTAAGTGGCCTTAAACCAATACATAGAGCTATTCCGCCTGTTGTTCCAAGTATAAGTGCAGTTGTCAGAGAGGATGTGTTTTTAAGAGATTTGAATGAATCAATTAAAACAATTGATAAGGGAGGTATCACTATACCTATGATGATCGCGGTTATGTTGCCTACATATGAATAGGAGCTTAAGCAGATCATGGTTATGATTAAAGTGACTAAGCTGGTTTGAAGATTAATACGAGCACCAGAGACGTGTTTAAAAAATAAAATTGAGGCTGTGGACGATGCAAGACAGATCAAGGTTAGGCCCAGTTTAAATTCATTTGCCTTTAAAAAATTTAATTCAGATACAAGTCCATAAAAGCATAAAACAATTAATGATAAGCCAAGTGTGTGTAATTTTGAATTATACATTGTTTGACTCAATTCAAGTTTATTTTTTGTCTTGAAAATAAGTGCTGCGATCATAGAAGATAAGCAAATTATAAAAAATACAATTGGGTAATTATTAAAGTTTAATTTTTCCGGTAGTATGTGCATACAAAAGGGGAAAATTAACGCAGAGAATAGGCAGGATAGTATCAAACAGTATTGAATTTTTATCTGATTTATCAGATTGCTCAGAACCCAGGTCGTAGCAAGCAAGCATAAAGTGGTATCCACTAATGTATAAATACTAATATCATTAGACCTTGATTGAAAAATAACAGTTTTAATAAAATCAAGAAATCCTTTGCTTCCAAAGACGTGCTGGCCAATTAAGAGAAACGATAAGATGGATGCCGATATGATGCCGATAGTAATGACAATGGAGGTTGCTTCATGCTCTTTTTTAGCATGAGCTGTGATGCAAAGCCCCATACCTACTAATATCGTGAAGCAAAGTACTACATGTAGAATGTGGTAGTTTTGAGTGTCCAGTTCCACTTTTACCTCCGCTATGGCCCATAACAATTGTAGCGTAGTTATAGTGTATATTTTTATAATAGCAACAAATTTAATGCATTAATTGTTATTCATTGGATGGAAATACTTCCTCTCGGTTTTAATTAATTTCTTTTTCATCGGTTATAGGTTTTTATTCTTCTAAAAAAAAATTTAATTACTTGTATATTGCCATTCTTATACTATAACTGAAGCAAATTAGGAGGAGATATGACACGATTATTTCTATTTTGGTTGCGTTTATTTATAGTGGCTAAGATGGCTTTGCTTCTGGCTTCATGTAAGAATAAAGCTGATGATGTTAAGACCGCAGTAGATACTGAAGTTCAGCACAACATAGCTAACACAGATAGAAGTCAGGTCGGCTCTTCTGAATACGAATCGGAGTATTCTGGGAAAGTGAAAAGTTTTTCCGAATTAGTTTCTGGTGATATAGAGTTTGAGTTGATTTTGAATCGGGTGAATCTCTCGATGCCTAGTAAGAATAAAGACAATCCAGGATTGGGCTTTCCTAGTCAGTGTCCATATGCTAAATACATTCCTATAGAAAATCTTTTCAATTTAAACAAAACCAGCTTTAAAAAAAGACAAGACTATTTAAAAAACAGAGAATGTATCAATCACTATTATGGAGCTGATATCAATCAGTTTATTTCTGCATTACGTTATTTTCATCATTCAGGAGCAAATATTTTTTACGAAGGAAATGAAGTAAAAACTACTCCTGCCAGTATAAAAGAAGTGTTATCAAGTAATGAATTTAAAAGCATGCTGTTTCAACGTCGCATTACAGTAAGAATGACTGTTGCGAACTTCAATCAGACATTCAATACCGTTATCAAGAAATCTGGTAGAGGTGAGCCTGGTTATTTAGGTTACCTGAAATTAAGAGATAAATCGGTTGCAGAGAGCATACGTGGTTTAGTCCTCAGTCACATTCATGCATTGCAATATGCCAGTAATGATAAATCTAAATCGCAACTGAATAAAAAAACGAAGAAAATCGACAAGCAAAATTTTATCTCAGATCAGGGTGAGAATGAGATAGAATGTAATCCTAATAATAATCTTTGTTATGATAAGAAGATCAGTTCGTATTGTCTGAATGGATCTAGTTTGAAGTCTGGTTGCTTAGAAAAAACGGATGTGTTTCCTAGAGAGCTCGCTCAAATTTACCACTTTCCTAACAATTATGGAAAAGGTCAATCAATAGCTATCATCGCGGATTACACAAACTATGATAATCTGAAGAAGCATCTTAGTGATTATGTAAGGCATCAATATCCTGATGAGTGTACTTCAGAATCCAGTGTGAATTGCCCTGTTCCAAGTAAGGGGGTTAATGTTAAGTTAACTAGTAATTTCCAGAAAATGCTGGCTCCGCAAGATAGTTATGAAAGTGATTTGGATTTATCTATTATTGCATCTGTCGTTCCTCAGGCAGATATCTACATGGTTGGTAAGCGTGTTCAGCCAGCAGAGTCAGGGACGTATTTCATGTATCATGAAGCAATCTATTATTGTTTAACAGGATCGATTGATAATAATAATTGTAAAAATTTTGACATTATTTCTGCCTCATATGGCGATTTAAATCATAATAGTTACATGCAATATGTCATTGATGATTTGCTGGAAGATGCTGCATTGCGTAATATTACTGTGGTTACATCGAGTGGTGATTTAGGTAGTGGTAATAAAGTTGCTAATGATATTGATTATTTCAATACGGCTCAACCAACCTTTCAGATTAATACCGGCTCACGCTATACAACATCGGTTGGTGGCACTTCATTTGGCTCTGAAATTGCTAGCAATATGATTAGAGACGATAAATTTGATTGGCTTGAATACTCGGCATTTTCAAATGAAAAGTTGGGTCAATTGCGTGAACTGTATACGGAAAATAAAAGTTATGTTTGGAATGATTTATTGTGGTCAAAAAATCGAGGGATAAGTTTGCAAGATTTTACTAAAAATGCCTTATCATCGGGTGGTGCATCACTGTCCCCTCATCCTCAATATCAAGAAAATTTGAAAGCCGTTCATTTTCAACATTGTCCAAACAAAGGTTTGTGTAGAGTCTACCCCGATATTGCTTTGTCGGCTGGTGGTGCAGCTAGAATTTTGGATATGCATGTAGATATGTTCGGTAAACCAAAATTAGGTCACTCCGGTGGGACGAGTGCATCGGCTCCATTATTTGCTGCTTTGATCGCTCGTATAAATTCGATCTTAAAACAAGAGAACGAAGGTTTCGATGGTGTTGGCTTTATAAACCCTCTACTGTATGATTTAGCACATTCACAGCATAAATTAAAGAGCACTAATACTGTTTTTAAAGATGTTAGGCATGGTAATAATTGCAGTATCTTTAATGTTGAAATATTGGGTCAAAAACTAAATCATATTGATGAGTTGCTATGCTATAATTCAAAAGATCCCTCATTGTTTTATCAAGCGGGTGACGGTTACGATTTGGCAACAGGCTTAGGTGAGCCTCAAGGTACGGCATTGTTAATAGGAATTCGAAACATTCTAAAAAAGCATAACAATACTTGATTAAGTCACTTATTGTGTATGAGATGCTGCTGATTTACTTAGGGTTGGCATGTCTTTTATATTCTCTTCTGAAGTAAAAAAACCATGCCTGTTATCTGCGGCTAACTGTAAAAACGCTTTTTTGATATAGCTGAAATTACTTTCAGGTTGAACTTGGGCAAACTTGTAGCTCGCGTTGTGCGTGTTGTTAAGTTTCGAGAAATTGATACCTTCTGTTAGCTGGTCATCGATTAAAATAAAGCACGTATTCGGGTTGTTCATTTTGGTTCTTATTTTCTGAAGGAGTGGGTTGTTTCTTTTCGTTGTTGGTAAATCGCTAGCTAGAAAGTCTCCCTTTAATAAACCAAAGCGGTAATATTCACTGTGTATGACACCTTTTATAGGGTGTTTATTAGATGTGGATTGCCTTAATGCTTGTAAAACTCGATCCGTGGCGAACGGTGATGAGTTTTCTACTGCAGGAATCGTTGTCTTGTCTGGTAGCGTGTGGTCATGTTGGAGTCTTGCTGTATAGAGAACAATGTGAACTCGATTCTGGCTAATGCTAAGATTATGGCAAGCCTCTTGGAACCAATGGATAAATTGAGCTTGGCTATGATAAAGTTCAGTTCGTTGTGTCTTCTTTGTTTTAAAATTGTTAAGGCAGGTGAAGTCGATATCCAGTAAGAGTATGCATTCATGATTTTCGCTAGTGAGTAGATGTTGTCGAATATGCGATGCTATTGCTGTTTGTTGCGAGTTTTTGAGCGCATGACTCTCAGGAAGCTTCAACATAGCCATTTTTTCTTCTTGAATAGAATAAAGTAGATGGCTGTTAGTGCTGATAACCTTGCTCTCTGATTTTTTAAGATTAATTCCCATGATTTTATCAGTGAAGATGTTTTTTAGAGATGGCGTGCCATTGGATGATAATGATAATTCAGCAAATAGTACTTTTTCTTTCGAAAGTATTGAGCAGAGTGCTGATGCAAATTCACGTGATTGGTATTCAGGTGTTTGTATATCAGAAGTGCATTTTGAGAACTTTTTACTTGTATCGTTTATGACAAAGAGAATAACAATGCTAATTAAGCTTACCATACTACTTGAAATGAATTGTATAAAATCAATTGCGGATGAATTAATATTGTCCGGTTCTAGATTGCAGTCTTCATGCGTTAAGAAGCAATCAGCCGCATCTATGAGGATGTATGAAGGGTGTGAGTTTGATTTATCTGAACGTCTCATCACGTATTTAGCATTAAATTAAAAAAAGTCATTTTGACATAGTTATGCAGTTTTGAGTATTGTTTTTTATTAATATGACCTTTTTCAATTAATGCAATTATCTATCAGAACATATTTTAAATATTTTATCTTAATCTCAGAATTTATCGAGCTTTCGGTTATTTGGTTTATGCTTTTTATTACTCGTTTTGGTCGAAGTCTTTTCTTTGTTACGGAAAGACCATGGTCACATTTGTTATTAAACTAAGTCGTTTGAATTTACATATTACTCAATAAAGTACACATGAATGGTTATACTGGAAGCGAAATGTAAATTTCAAACTACTTGCAAGCTGATATTCAGATATAACGATTGTGTTTTTCTAAACTTAATACACTCTTTCTTTTATGTCACATATTTGATCAGCAACTTCTGGGAAAATAATTTCTTTTCTTCTTTTTTGCATTTCAAATTGCTCACCACAAATATCAAATATCTCTTCAGTTTCGCTATTGTTCAGCCCCCAAATTGATGCGACCATATTAATTTTCTCTTTTTCTTCGTCGCTAAGAATTGAGTCTGCTTGAGCCGCTAATGTAGCAAGAAATACAATATTCCGTTTGATACTTAATCCTCTTTTTTTGTAAAACTCTGAGAGTGACTGACTTAAAGTCTTAAGTCTAGAGTCAAATTCATCAGCTTTCTTAGGTTCTTGGTAATTGTCGATGAATTCCACGACTTCATTATCAATATGACATGCGGTAAATAGCCCTGCTACCCACTCTTTTTCATTCGGGTGTAAGCCATCTTTTGCCGCACACAGCAACATCAGTTCAGCAATATTCATATACACTTGCTTGGTTGTCTCAATCGGTGTTTTTTTCTTCACGAAGTACTCATTATTTGATTGAGCTTGGCCGTAGCGCAGCACAGTAATCCACTTAAGAGCACGAGCATGATTTTCAGCAGCTTGTTTTTTTGCGAGCTCTCTAACGTTTCTCGTAGATAACATAATAGCTATTAATGAAACTACAATGAAAGTAAAAATCATAGACTTGAGAATCACAGAAGGCAAACAAAACGCACCGTACGTGGCACTAGCGGTTAGAATGAGAGTCGCGATAAAAATGATTTCATTATAGATTTGTTTTTTATGGGTGTGTTTCATGTTTTTTTCTTCCTTGATTAAAAGTACATTCTACTAGTATATTTTTTGTTTTGTATTTGTTCAACTTTTTTTACCGGTTTTGTCACGGATTGCGATAGTGCGCCTATGTCTCTGACAAT
Source organism: uncultured Gammaproteobacteria bacterium (assembly GCA_902581285.1). Lineage (GTDB taxonomy): Bacteria > Pseudomonadota > Gammaproteobacteria > Coxiellales > Coxiellaceae > CACHNP01. The sequence continues at coordinate 62,101 of CACHNP010000005.1, forward strand.
TTCATGTCACTTAGTTTTGTTCATGCCTTCTTTACGTTTTTCTAGCACTTGGAGAACTTCACTGTAAACGCACTTTTTGCGTCTGGATTGCAGTTCCTCTTGTTCTTTACACAGCTGAAATAACTCATTTATTTGATTTTTTTCGATTTCCCATAGATGTCCAAACTGTGCAATTTGACTTTTTTCCTCTTGACTCAAGCGGCCATCTGCGGATGCGGCCAGTATGCTGAGATACAGGATATTTTTGAGAATACCTTTTTCTCGCTTTGGATAAAATTTGATAAGTTGGCTCGTAATCGACCTGGATTTGTCATCGGATTCTGGTGGAAGCGTGTAGTTCTGAATAAACTGAATGACTTCGTCATGGGTGTTACAAGCAACAAAAAAACCAAGTATCCATTCTTTTTCGCTTTGTGATAAACCATCTTTCCCTGCACAAAGTAACATGCATTCTGCTGCAAGTTGAGTTCGTTCTTTTGCTTGGTTTGAGCTTGGGTCAATTAATTTTGTTTTGAGATATTCAAAGTGCGAATCTACATTACCGTATCGAAGTGTGATCAACCATTTGAGTGCGATGCGACGTTTCGTCTCGTTATTTCTTTTCTGCTCTTCGGTAAAGCGAAGACAGGTGCGATTAATTTTGCCTGCGGTTACAAGCCCAATGACAAGAAGAACGAGTATGAGTATCTGCTTTAGAGATAAAAATGCGGTGATGGGCAGCAGTTTTGATGCTGGAATCAGTCCGATGGTGGCTAGTAAGAGTGTTGTGCAGATGAGGATGCTGATGTAGCGCGAAATTTTACCTGGGTAGCGATTCATGTCTCTTCCTTGATAATGATACTACTCAATATTATAGTTCAATTTTTAAACAGCAACAAGTATGGTCATACTTAGCCTGCGCGGCTGCGACAGGTTTAATATAACGTATTGATTTTAGATTTTTAAGAGTTTGCTGCTCCGATTGGGAGGTGATCATCATGTCTGTGTTGTTTATCTTGAACGTGTCACAGAGCGTCAGTGCTAGCAGTAACACCCAATTCGCGGAGATTTTTTGTTATGATGCGCGCTTGTGAATGGCCTGGTAACTAATTGTTTTATAATAACTATTTAAATTTTCAAGGACTTCAAACACTCGAGTACGCTGCCACTGCATGCGTGATCAATGCTGGCTGGCTGTAACCTTGAGGAAAACCATAACTTATTCTGATAATTTAGACATGAATTAGATTTATTTAATATTAATTTAATAATATGGGGGTACAATTCACCTAAATAAAACTAAGGGGGTGCATTATGAGAACAGGTATGAAACTAGAAACATTATCAGAAGAGCTTCAGCCACAAATTATGGAAATGCTAAAAGAGCACAAAAGTGTTGCCGATAAAATGGAAAACAAGATAGAGGGGCTTCCAGCCACGAGTGAACTCAAGACGGGCCTGAGAACAAAATTGGACTCTTTCTTCGGGGGGCGTTTTGATAGCAAGACTGGTTGGTTTCGTCGTGCAGAAGATAGCAGCGACGAATTATATCCCTTTAACCTACTAAATATAGCGTGTGTTATGGCTGGACAAGGAGTTATACAGGGTAAATTAGACTTATTAGCTGGCTTGGCTGGTAAAGTAAATAATTTTAGGCTTATTCTCGGCCGTAACTTTGAAAAGAAGCATATTAGGAGTACAGACTTTAAAAAAATAAATGAAAAATATGAGAATCGAAACTTTCTCGATTACTATGTTAAGGAGAACGATGGGCGAATTGAGTACCCTCATCAAGAGACGTATTTAATGGAATGGAGTGAAACAACTGAAAGTAATGATCTGTATGATAGCGAAAAAGTGTTACTGTCTCAGTCTTACCTGACTTATCTGTGTCAAAGAGCGCTTGAGTGTCTTCACGAGCTTCAGGATTGTGTGATTACAGATGCTTCGGGGCTGTTTTCTAAAGTGGATAAGATTCAATCCTTGGTTTGTTTCTTTCTAAATAGTCATAACTTGTTTGAATTTCTTAGTGATGAAGAAAAGAATGAATTATGTGATCTTCAATCAGACTTAAACTCCATTAGTCATACTAATGAGGATAAAGACTGGTACTTGCATAAGGAAATTCTATTTTTGATTGACACCGCGCTGGGTAAAGGAGATTTTTCGTTGAAATATGAGGATCGCTTGAGAGACATTAATCAGTCGTACGAAGAAGCAATTAAGGAAAATCAGAGAACATCACCAGTAAGATTTTTTGATATGGGAAAAGAAAGGTTGAAACGTAGAAAAACAGACTCGCCTTTTTACCGCGTGCCTGTAGACAGTCCTGAAGGTGTTGAGGGGGTATTTTTTAGGGAAGGCGGCGAAGGGAGCTCGAACGTTGAAAAGTCTCCACAACAATTCTCCGGAAAAAGAACATGGTCATCAATGGTTTAGTCAACGTGACAATGTCATGCCCTGGCTGTTAATATTATGCCATTGCGTTTTAGCGTGATGGCGCTTTTTTACTAGGCGTTTTTCTCAGAAGTTGTTTTTTAATTTAGTGAGTATTTTTCGACATCATAGCTAACAGATCTCAGAATGAATCAACGAATGACTTCTGGTACTTGGATTGACTATAAAAAAGAGTATGATATGAAAAAAAATTGTATGGCACTCGTCATAGCTGTCATTGTATGGATATCAACGATATGTTATGGCGCGAATCTATCTTCATCAGTAGACTGGGCGCAAGTAACTCAAAAAGATCTGGATTTTTCTTATCAATCGATTCAGCGAATTGTTCCTTATACGTTTTTTCAATCCGAACCTCAGTTGGAAGACTGGTTAAAAAAAGGGTATGTGAACGCTCTTAAACAAGCCAAAGCTGCATCCTCTTATAAAGCCTATAAAGCAATCATGAGTAACTATATTAATGGATTTAAAACTGAGCACTTGGAACTTTCTTTCCATCCAAATAACACGGGGCGTCATACAAAGAGAAGAAAGACGTGTAAAGTGGACTATCATGAATTTTTGAATAATAGCGTATGGATAACAATACCGAGTTTTCAAGCGGGGAGTGGATTTGATAATCCAAAATTAGAAAAAACACTTAAAAAGTTAATTAACATTTTACCCACATTTAGAAATAAGGATCTAATTATTTTTGATGTTCGAGGAAACGGAGGTGGTAGCTCAGAATTAGCAAGGCCTTTGATTTTGTCACTGTACTCAAAAAAATACTTGTATTCACTAGGAAGCACATTTATCTGGAATCAAAAATGGATTTATGTTGACTCATTATTTCCTGGGTCAGATAAATACTATGCAGGAAATGTTAAGTACTCTGATGCCAGAAAAAAGGGTGAAAAGCTTTATGAGAAGAGTTTTTGGCCAATTTTTTATGGGCAAAATTCAAATGTATTTGTCAATAAAGTGAATAACCCTGTGCATGCGAAGATTGTTATACTTGCAGATTCTCGATGCGGAAGCATGTGCTATCAATTTACTCGAACATTACTGGATTTACCCGATACGGTTCTTATAGGAAATTCTCCTGATACCATGGGACGGTTAACAAATCCAATGGCAGTGTTATTGCCCTCTCATCAAGCGACTTTATTCGTTGGGACCCGTGAAATGATTGCTCCAGCTCATGCGTTTGGTTTCCGCTTACAACCTAAATACACGTTTACCGGAGATAGTCATAATGACTCTGATATTAAAAAATGGGTAGTCAGTTTGTATGAGCACGGTAAATTATGATTGAAGCTACCTCACCACCATCTCTTCCACCGCATTCACTTCGTCCACGCGTGTAATCACTTGGTGATGGGGCGCGGTTTTATTCTAACTGATTGATTATATTTGGGATATGCTGCAATAATTCCCCCTTGATTTTCTGCAAAAATGGGCTATAACTCATCCTATGAGTAGTTGTCATGGTTTTGGGGGTGAGTTATGTCTCAATTGGCTAAGTTATTCGTTGTGATGGTGTCGTTAATGATGTTGAATTTTTCGTTTGCGGGGCAGCCTGCAGGCGATAACAATGCAGGTGCGCAACGTAATTATAAAGAGTATTGTGTGAGTGATGCTTTTTCTTATTTGGATTTAAATGGTGTTGCTAGTGATGCGTTTTTAGTCGATACTAATTTCAAAGAAGTGTCTGAAGATTATGTATGGCAGAGCGAGGGTTATGAAAAAGCTGAGTTTATTTTTAATTCTGATAACATAAAAAAAGATGAGGCGAAACAAAAGTGTGAAGATCTCTGTAATAAACATAACGGCGTTGGTGATAGAAAACTAAACCAATGTATTGCTTATAATTTTCTGAATATTGGTAATGAATGGGGATGTTACCTATATCGTGAGGCCGTGGCAATAAGAGGTCTAAGCTCAGAAGAAACATGTAAGAAATCCTTTAATGTTGATGATTCAGTAATGATTCTGAAGACTAACATAACTAATGATTGGCATTATTTTTCTAAAAAAGATCACGTGCCATATCTTAGTTTGCTTGATTTTTCGTTGGTTGGGAAAGTTTTTTATGTGCCACCCTCTGTTATGTTTGATGAGCAAAAAAATGAACTATATTGTGAACATAAAAATCATAACTGTATTGATGATTTAAAAGATTTTCTTATGCAATCTTCAGGTGGGGTATGCAAGAACGAGAAAGTGTTTCATTTGCTTGGGGAGAACAGTGATGACGTACACGAAGGAACTAGAATCCGATGTGATAAATGTGAACCTCGTGTAAAATATGACATGGATACCTTTGAATCTGTGAAAGTTAGTTTTCTGGTAGCATTCCGCTATGATGACTATATGACTGAGTATTACAAAACAGGAAAAAAATTGTTTGTTAATGGCGCTTGTCCAAATGGAGAGGGGCCTAGCAAGTAATGTAGGCGCTACAGACTCAAGCACATAACGTGTTTTTTCTTCTTTTCAGTGTGCATTGTGCCAGTTGCTTAAGTGAATACTACTTCACCACCAGCTCTTTCACGGCCTTTACTTCGTCCACGCGTTTAATCACTTGGTGATGAGGCGCGGTTTTTACGAGTTCAGGCTGTTCGTGGATTTCATCCCAAATCTTTTTCATGGCATGAATAAAGCTATCACAGGCGGCTTTGTTTTCGGTTTCGGTAGGCTCAATTAACAAACACTCGGGCACCAGTAATGGAAAGTACACCGTGGGTGCGTGAAAGCCGTAGTCCAATAAGCGTTTGGCTACATCCATCGCGATCACACCGGTGGTTTTAGTGAGTGGTTTGATGGTGACTATAAATTCGTGACTAGCACGGCGCTCTGGGAACGCTAAGGTGTAACCAATGCGTTTTAGTTTGTGCATTAAGTAGTTCGCATTCAACGTGGCGTATTGTCCTACGCGTTTTAACCCGGTGTTGCCTAAGCGTTTAGCGTAAACGTAGGCGCGCAGTAACACGCCGCTATTGCCCATAAACGTCGATAAACGACCGATGGTGTGTGGGTGAGACTCGCGAGTGGTCCACGCAAATTGTTCCCCGCGTTTTTCAACGTACGGCACCGGTAGATAAGCGGCTAATTTTTCGTTACAAGCCACTGGTCCCGCACCCGGGCCACCGCCGCCGTGCGGTGTGGCAAAGGTTTTGTGTAAGTTTAAATGAATCACATCAAAGCCCATATCACCCGGACGGTAGTTGCCGAGGATTGCATTCAGGTTAGCGCCATCATAATACAATAAGCCACCCGCAGCATGCACTTTCTCCGCGATGATTTTAATTTTGCGTTCAAACACGCCCAGCGTGGAGGGATTAGTGAGCATGATGCCCGCGGTTTTTGGGCCTAAGTGCTTCTCTAAATCCTCTAAATCCACATCGCCATTGTCTAGTGTTTTGATTTCCACCACTTTAAAGCCACACATTACCGCTGAAGCGGGGTTGGTGCCGTGCGCGGCATTCGGGATCAATATTTCAGTACGTTCGTGGTCATCACGTGCTTGATGGTAGGCTCGAATCATCGCCACGCCAGCAAATTCGCCTTGCGCACCAGCCATCGGTGATAATGAAATGGAGGTCATACCCGTCACATCACATAGAATGCTTTGTAAATCATGCAAACAGGCTAAGAAGCCTTGGCTATCGCTTTCACGTGTGTACGGGTGGCGATCCAAAAAGCCCGGCAGTGACGCCAGTTTGTTTGCAATCCGTGGGTTGTATTTCATGGTGCAAGAACCCAGTGGGTAAAAGTTCGTGTCGATACAGAAGTTTTTTTGCGACAGGCGCGTGTAATGGCGTACGGTTTGCAATTCACCGGGAGCGTTAATTTGCGGTGCTGTTTTGCGTAATAGGTGTTGAGGTAGAGTCATGATTGAGCTCCTAAAAATTGTTCTAATGCGTGTGCAAATTCCGCAATGTCTTGATCGTCTGTTAGCTCGGTGGCGTTTATCAGTAAACTATTATTGAGTTCAGTGAAGTGTTGACCAATCGGGTATCCGCCTTGAATGTTGTACTCTGATTTTAAATGCTCTAATACATCGGCGACGTCTGAGTTTGAAATTCGAATAATGAATTCGTGAAAAAACGGCGCTTGGATTGCCAGTTCAACGCCTGGAATCGCGCATAATGCCTGTTGGAGTTTGGTGGCTTGCTGGTGACAGCGTGTTGCGATGTCTTGCATGCCTTGTCCGCCTTGTAGCCGCATGGTAATGGTGGCAGCCACCATCAGTAACCCTTGGTTAGTGCAAATGTTGGAAGTTGCTTTGGAGCGACGAATGTGCTGTTCTCTGGCTTGTAATGTTAATGTGTAACAACTTTTTCCATCCGTATCCACGGTTCTACCCACGATACGGCCGGGCAATTGACGAGCAAAGGCTTTGCGACAGCACATAAAACCAAAATACGGCCCGCCAGACATCATGGGCACGCCTATGGGTTGACCTTCACCGCAAGCAATGTCGGCTCCGTTATCACCCCATTCTCCGGGTGGTTTTAATAAAGCCATGGCACGCGGATTAACGCACGCAATCACCAAGACGTTTTCTCGCTGCGCAAGGGTGGTTAGCGTATCCATGTCATCCAATGCGCCGAAAAAGTTCGGTTGCGCCAAGATAACCGCAGCACAGTCTGTGATGTGGTCGGTAAAATCTGATGATTTGATGAGGCCATCATGATGTGGGATGGTGTGCAGTGTGATACCTTGCGCTGACAGCAGCGTGATTAAGACTTCGCGATAAGCTGGGTGCAGTGATGCTGGAACGGCGATCTTGGTTTTTTTGCCGCGCTGTATGCGCACGCTCATTAATGCCGCTTCGGCCAGAGCCGTGGCGCCGTCGTAGAGTGAGGCGTTAGACATTTCCATTTGCATCAACTCGGTCATCATCTGTTGATATTCGAAGATGGTTTGCAGGCTGCCTTGGCTGGCTTCAGCTTGATAGGGGGTGTATGCAGTGTAGTATTCGCCGCGCCCAACGATGTCCCACACCGCCGCTGGAATGTGATGCCGATAACTACCCGCGCCTAAAAAACAACGTGCATGATGATTGTTTGGTTCGCGTTGTTGCATCAAGCGTGTGACCCCAATCTCATCCAGCGAGTCGCCTGCCGCCACGCACTTTGCGCGCGGTAGGTCGGCTGGCACTTCATCGAACAGTGTGTCGATATCTTGCGCACCAATCGCGTTAAGCATTTCATCGGTCTCAGCGTCAGTGTGTGGGATAAATGGCATCGGTTGTCCTTAATTTGAAGTTAGTCTATTGTTTTTAGGTATTCTTCATGGCTCATTAACTGTTCGAGTTCATCAGGGTTTGTGATTTTTAATTTAAAGAGCCAGCCTATTTCTTCAGCGTCCGAATTAACAAGTTCTGGGTGCTCTTCTAATGCTTCGTTAACTTCAGTGACAATTCCGCTAACCGGGGAATAAACCTCCGCGGCCGCTTTAGTGGATTCAACCACGGCGATTTCATGTTTGGATGAACACTTACTACCGACATCAGGTAGTTCGACATAAACAATATCGCCCAGTTGCGCTTGAGCGTGGTCAGTGATGCCAATGGTGGCAGCATCGCCGTCGATTCTGACCCACTCGTGACTTTCGGTGTATTTTAGTTCTTCAGGTATCTCTGACATGGTGTCTCCTTATTGTGATTGATGAGTGCCGGCTTTAACAAACGGTAAAGCGGTTGGTGTAAGCGCCAGTCGACGTCCACGGATTTCCACCTCGATGTTATTGGGTAGCTCAGCGGGTACGCGTGCTAAACCAATCGAACAACCTAGGCTCGGTGAGAAGCCACCGCTAGTGATCTGCCCGATGAGTTGATCGCCGGCGTACACCGGTGTGTCATGGCGCAGTACACCTCGATCGTGTAGGGCTACACCGATGAGTTGTTGTTGGATACCTTTGTTTTTTTCTGCTTGTAATGCTTGTTTGCCGACGAAGTCGCGATTCACATCTTTAAAACAGACGGTCCAGCCTAAGTTGCTGATGAGCGGGGATGTGCTGGTCGTCATATCGTTGCCATACAAGTTGAGCCCGCCTTCTAATCGTAAGCTGTCACGCGCGGCCAAGCCACACGGTTGAATGTGTTGTTCGATCGCATGCTGCCACAGCGCATGGGCATTGTCTGTTGGTAACACGCATTCAATACCATCTTCACCCGTGTAGCCGGTGCGAGCCACCAGAACATCTTGGTTGGCGGTGCAATGAAAGCGTTTCAATTTAAGAATGTCATCGCCGAGGAAAGGCGCCATCAGTTCTCGTGCGCTAGGCCCTTGAATGGCAACAATCGCGAGATCAAAGCGGGGTGTGATGGTCGCATCGAAAATGGCGTTCATTTCTTGCAGCCAGTGTAAATCGGTTTCGCGGCCGGCAGCGTTGATAATCAGTCGGTAGTGATTAGCGTTAAGTCGATACACAATCAAGTCATCAATGATGCCGCCCTGGGGATTTAACATGCATGTATATAATGCTTTGTTGTCAATATTAAGCTTATTGATGTCGTTGGCTAATGCGTAACGCAAAAACGCTTGTGCACTGATTCCGGTGATATCAACCGCGCCCATGTGAGAAACGTCAAACAGACCGGCGCGTTGGCGCACGGCTTTGTGCTCGGCGATGCTGGAGCCATAATGAATTGGCATGTGCCAACCGGCAAAATCGACTAGCTTCGCATTAAGTGCTTGGTGATGTTGAATGAGTGGCGTGGTATTCAGGCTCATGGCGGTCACGTCAAATCCTTGTGTTAAAAGTGCGAGACAGTGCTTGCAATTCGTGTTTGTTATCAGAACCGTGATTCAGTCTAGCAAAAAAATGCATTGATTTTAATGCTTTTTTTTGAGTTTTAACAAACACAAGCTTGAAGATAAAATATTAACTTGAAATATTTGACTTTCAGTGAATCTGGACTATATTTCGGCCATCTTGATGGTGTTGAGAGGAGAATTGTTGTGATTAAACGGTTTGTCGTATTTTTTAGTTTGTGTTTTTTGCTATTACAGTCAGCACACTCTCACTGTCAGGTGCCTTGTGGTATTTATTACGACGAAGCACGTGTGGCTATGATGAATGAACATGCGCAAACTATTATCAAATCCATTGAATCTATCAAATCAGAGGACATCAACAACGCACGCAACGTGAGGTGGGTTATTACGCGGGACCATCACGCTGATAAAATAGTCAATTTGGTATGTGATTATTTCCTATTGCAAAGAGTCAAAAAAACTGACGACAACTATGATTCACTGCTTAAAGCGCTTCATGCGATTATGTTAGCGGCGATATCGGTCAAGCAAAATCCCACTTCAGATGCAGCGACATCACTGGTAAATAAGATTAACGTTTTTTCAAATCTGTATTTCAAACCAACGTCTGACCCTTGGGAATGATTTTTTGCTGAATCTTATCCTGGGAGATTGCTGTCGTCTTTGTGGCTTATTAGCTTGCTGCGATCTATTTTATCACGTTTAATTGTGCAGTACGCTCGTATTCGAATATAGCTCGCGTGTTTGTGGACTGGTCGCATGGCGGGTGGTGATGATCTTCGATAGCTTTTGTCTATCGTATCAATAATAATAATCGATTTTAATAGTACTCTCTTGTGCGTTATCCTATTCTCGATGATTAAGACAACAGGAGAATATCATGAGTACACAAACAGATTCAGTTTTAACGATGTCGGCAGGGGGCGCGGTTCAGGGTTCGTTGGCATTTTTTGAGACCGGCTTGTTCGGGTCTTTATCTAATTTAGTGTCGGGTTCGAAACAGTGGATTTTGAGTGATAGTATGATCGGCCCGTTTAATCCGACGTTCAATGCCATTGGTGGTTTATTGGTACTAGACACGCTGCATAAAGCTTATCTTACGTTGGTAGCTAAAAATAGCCATCGTGGATTGACTGCGAATTTATTACAAAGTGCTGTAACCTCATCGCTAATTGGTGTGGTGGTGTTTGGTGCGGATGTGACTCCAGCTATCGGAGCGTATGCCCCGTACGTGTTTGCCAGTGTGATATTAGCGAATGCCCTAGTGGCAGCTGTTCAATCGGTTCGTTATCATGTTAAAGCGTCGCGGATGCGTGAACAGTTGATTGCAGAGCTGACAGCAAGCGGTAAGTTTACTGACGAGATGAGGGTGAATGCCAATTTGCTTGAGTCGACACTGCAAAAGATGTCTCCGGTTTATAAACGCATGCGAAGCGAAGCGAAGCAACAAGCTTGGGGAGCTGCGCGAGGTATTATGACCTCTGCTGCAATCGTAACCATTTTAATCTTTGGTGCTGCAACTGGGCCGGTGGCGGGTGCCGTTATGGGGGCGCTGACGGCAGTGATGATTGGTTCATTCATCGGGTCTTTTTTTTCTAAAAAGCAGCCGGCGAAGAGAACATTAATCAGAGGGGAAAGCGAGTCGGAGTCAAGCGATTTGATTGTGGAAAAATTAAAAGACTATGATACGGAACGTTTGTCGGTGGCGGGGTTTGAGCATAAAGTGGATTACGCGCGTTTTTTGAGGGAAAATCCTGATAATGCCAAACAAAAATTACTGAAAATTTTAGACTCGAAAGAGCAAGAATACAAAGAAAAAGTAACATTAGAAAATACTAAATGGTCTTTTTTTCGTAATGGCGCGTTACAGAAAAAAGTTAACATGATCGTTGAAATCAAAGCGCTGCTTAATGATGATAGAGAGATAGACCAAGAAGCATTGGATGATATTTATCGGCGCCACCAAGGTTCGTTGCTGACACGGGGTGCGCTATCATCATGGAATAAGCGTTTTGGCGGCATGCAGTCGGTGCTAGAAGCGGTGGAATTGTTTGTGGTGTCCGAGGAGCGAAAGAATGCTACCGATGGGGAGAGTCAAGCACCTGTTGATTGGAAGTATGCCGATAGATTGGTTTAAGTCACTCGTGCTCCCTGAAGCGCCACCTGATTGAGATCAAACTCATTGGGTGGCGTTTGAGTGTTAAATGCTAAAGGGCTTTATGATTGGTTCCATTGCTTTTTTGAATGTGGTGATTGGTTGTTGAAGTTCTTCTTGTATTTTTTCCAATCGGTTTTTGTAAATTTGGTTTATTTTAGCCTTAGCGGAGGAGCTTGTTTTAGTATAGAATTCAAAAAGACGCTCTTTGAACACGCTCAATATTTCTGGACACTCTTTTTCTTGCTCGTGCATATCTTTTTTAACTAATATTATACCAAAGCATGCCTGTCTTTGTGAGTGATAAAATTGATCTGCATTATGTTGGGTGCGCTTTCTTCATGAAATTGATTTCACCCTAGAAGTTACTGTTTTTGGCTTAAGTTTTTATTAGATTTTGATGATTTTGTGAGGCAGTATTGTTTTCACTTGTGTTGAAGTTAAACGAAGTACTACCTATTGTAATTTCTTTCGACATAACACCATTCTTTAATTTTTTAATTAGGTCGTTGATCTTGCGCTTGGCTACACTGCCAGACCAGTGGGGAAAAATGCATGTTTTATAGGATATGCTTTTCTTTTTTGTGCGTAGAATTTGAATGCACTTTTCAATTTCATCAGTATTAAAACCCTTTTCTTGTAGTGATTGTTTTTCTTGTTGCGTGAGTATTGACTTTGGTATTGAACGGAGGGATGAGCATAGTTCTCTCGTGAATGTTTTGCTGATATAAGTGCCATAACCCAGGCTGTAGATTCCGCCAAACGCAGCGCCTACAGCTGTACCAATGCCAGTTCCTATGCCCGGTGCAACAGCAGTGCCTATGGCGGCTCCTGCAAGCATGCCACCTTTAATTCCGCCCATTGTGAGTCCGATCGTGATGCCTGTTCGTATTAGATGTTTAAGTGCTCGTCCCGGTTTATAAAAGGTATCTGTGCTAATAATTTTATTCATGGATTTAGTTATTTCGTAAGCGCCATATGAAACGTTGTTATATAGGCTATAAGCCAAGGCCGGAATTGGTGTTAAAGCCGTTAATCCTGCAAAGCCGATTCCAAGTGAAAGTGGTAGGAGTGCTAAACAACTAAAAGGACTATCTTTAGTTTCACTTAGAAACTCGCTTGTTATACTAAAGAATTGTAAAGCAGTCCATCCGAATGTCTTGAAAGCTTCTTTTGTAAACTCCAACAATTCCCATTCATTATGCTCGATTTCCTGCTGGGATTTTAGCGCACTGGAAATATAATCGTTGATATTGAATACGCCTTGAGTCAGAGTGTGGTTATTTTCTATGTTGAGTTTATTTCTAACATATGTTTTAGCTTCATTGATAGTTTTTTCTTCCCAATCAGGTCCAATACACAGTTGGGTAATGTCTTCAATTTCTTCATCGCTGTGTGTATCTTTTACTCCATTTACGCTAATGTATTGGTAGAGGAAAAAATCGAGGTGTTTTTTGTGCTTGTCATTAAAGACATCTTGAATGGGGTTGTTCTTTTTTTTTAGAAGTGGTGTCTCGTATCTTTTCATACTTACCCCTTTAAGTGATCAGTTCCCTCTGGAGTAGTTGTGCTGCTTCGCTTGACTAAATTATAGTAAAAAAAAATAAAAAGTGTGAAATTTCCTTTTTTTTTGTATGGAACTATCAATGAGATAGCGACGTTATTGGTTTTTTATTTCTTTTCCGTCATGCTGAATTGTTGATGTTTATGGTTTTTGAGTGGGTCGA
>CACHNP010000006.1 GCA_902581285.1 uncultured Gammaproteobacteria bacterium
GGAAAAACCGCCTGCTTAATGGCCTTGCTCGATCGGTACCATAATACACCTTCTCCTGGAAAAGAAGGCTGGAAAATGGTTCACTACGCGATTCACATGACTGCAATTAATGGAAAAACCGACTGCTTGTTGACGTTGCTTAACAAATACAAGGATACACCCTGGCCTGGAAGAGAAGGCTGGACAATGGTTCACTTTGCGATTGATCAAGCCGCAAAATACGGAAAAACCGACTGCTTGTTGAAGCTGCTTGAAAAATACAAGCATACCCCATGGCCTAGAGAAGCAGACTGGACGATGGTTCATTACGCGATTTCTTATGGAATAGAAAATAATCAAATCAGCTGCGTAGAGAAAGTGCTAATCAAATATAAGGATACACTCTGTCCTACAAATAACTACTGGAGAGTGGCTCAATACGCGATTCATGAAGCCGCAAAACACAAAAAAACCGACTGCTTAAAACAATTACTAACGAACTACGGTAATTCACCATGCCCAAAGTATAAAAACGGTTCTACCCTTTATCACTTTGGCCTCGATAGATTAAAATATTTTGACAAAGTCACACAAGTAGAATGCATCGAACTGCTTCACTGGATAAAAGAAAGACTAATCAATGATTATCAGACAAAGAATACACATGACCAGACCAAACAACAAATAGAAGCGCTTATCGATCTTAATAAAACACTCAAAATAGATGATTACGAATCCCTCTATCATGAGTTCTTTAATGGCATCTACCCACAGAACCAAGACCCCCGTTTTTTTCAAGCAATCAATGTTAGCCCCATGAGTTTGTTGTGCGAACTCATTAAAATTGGCTCACCACTTAACCTACCACGGGTTGCGCCTTTTGGTTTCCATGTCGCAGAATCTCCCATCGAAAAATTAATTTATATCCACGAGCACCTCTCCGAGTGCTTCTTATGGAATTACGATCCTTTAATAAATAAGTTAAGTGAATTCATTCAAGAATATCGACGGTATGGGCCATACAATCATCAAAGCAATCAAAACGATACCGGTACTCGCATCATTAATCAGACTAGCAGCCATATATCTAAGCTGATCAGAAAAAAATGCGCTTCTTCTGCGTGGCAAGACCCCGCTCCCAGGAAAAAACAGCCGACGATACTTTATTTCTTTACTGAAAACAGCACGACCACAACAACGGCAGATAGTGGCCACGCTACAGGAGCGTCGTCATCACAGGCAGTAAAAAGCAACCGATGATAAGTCTAAAATCTAACATAACGCGAGGAGGATGATATAACCACGTCATCACGTGTACCTAATCTACTGTCATTCCGCTTGCCTAAGCTGACGTCATTTCGCGCTTGACTTGGAATCTAGCCTGACATCAATAAGTCTCACCGCCTGTTTTTTAACAACCACGTGCACTACCATCACCGCCACACTTGAAGTGAGCGCCATTTTTCTTCAAACCACGTTCTCAGTGGGCTTATATTCCTATTCATGTATCGTGCTAACGCTTGTGTTTGTACTTGACCATTTCCATTAGCTTCAAACCCAGTTATCGTCATCTCATGGAGCTTCTTCACACCTAAATTTATTTGCCTAGCAATCTCTTTAGCCTCATTGACGCTGAACATCCCGCTAATTTCGACATGTTTCCCAACCGCTTCTCCAATTACCGCGTTCGAAATCACGTATTCTTCAACAACCCGGCCTTTTATAAGGTCTTTCTTGCTAAGTACGATAGCCATTTTTTTCCACACGTACTTACTAGTTAATTCTTGAAATATTTCAGCTTGTTCATCATCTATCGTTAACATAACTGCTGGCTCACCAAACGAATCCGATCCAGGTCGAGCCAATGAGACTGGGTCAGTTAATATGGGATTTTGTTCTATGCAAATTGGATAGTTCAGCTCGACCATGACATCTTCAATTTTTTCAGCTGGAATACAGAAATCCTTAAAATCATCGTCATTTGATTTGAACTTAACTCTTTTTGTATAAGGTACTTCATTACAAGTAAGGCAAACAGTTTCGCCATCACTGGATAGTGAATAGTTCTCGTAAAAGGATTGTGGCATTTTGGAAAGATAAAAATCCACTTGAGTAGAGCTTTGAAGACCTACATCATGGCCAGAACTAAAATCAAGCACACCTATGATTCTTGGCTTAAGAAAAAAAGAGCCCGGTTTATAAACCACAGCGACCTGATTACCTTTTAATTTTTTAACGACATCACTCAGTTGTTTCTTATCACCCCATAAAGATAAGGTTAGTGAAGCATCCCCTCCCTCTCCCGCACGCGCAGAATAGAGTCGTGTTTCACTTAATACGGGTTTTTCATCAACGCACATGTACCCGCCCCCAGAATGCAAACCCGAAGACCCAGTTACATTGATGTAACGCAACTTTTTAGAACCACCATTACATTCCTCGTCTTTCCCTATCAATTGTGGTGAACTAGCCACGAAATGAAAACTGATACCGGCAGATGAACCCGCAGGTGGTTTAAACATCTTTTCTTCTGCGCTCGCTGTAACACTGAATACGACACAGCAAGTGATCAAAAGAGTTCGCCATAGCACGCACGTTCGATTTTTTAATGCCTGTATCATAATCTCACCTTTGTGATTTTACCATTGCAGTTATAGTACAATAAAATGAAATTTCAACATTTTTTACATAAACCTATTATCCATCAAACCCTAACCCTCTGATTTTCGACTTAATAAAATTTGCATTCTGATTATTTTTTACTATAGTTACCAATGAAATTGATTGAATTTGTCAGGGGGTTGGTATGAGTATCAAAAAGTGGTTATTAAGTCTAGTAGCGAGTGTCTTTATGGTAACCGCCGTGTTTGCGAGTGATGACGATGACAAAGTGTTTTCACTTCCATCATATGAGAAGTGGTGCCCATACCCAATATTAAAACACCTCCTACCTAAATGTGATGCGTTTATAAAACTAAACGATAGCGGCTGGGTTACATCAGTCGCTTTTAGTCCAGATAGTCAATGGCTTGCTTCCGGCTCACATGATGGGACTATTAAAATTTGGAACCCAAAAACCGGAAAGCTGTTGCACAGACTCAAAGGTCACAGCGACAAGGTTAAATCAGTGGCGTTTAGTCCAGATGGTCAATGGCTTGCTTCCGGCTTACATTATGGGACTATTAAAATTTGGAACCCAAAAACCGGAAAGCTGTTGCACAGACTCGAAGGTCATAGAGGTACTGTCAAATCAGTCGCTTTTAGTCTAGATAGCCAATTGCTTTTTTCAGGCTCAATCGATGACACGATTAAAATTTGGGACCCAAATAAAGGAGACCTCTTGCACACACTCGAAGGTCATCATGAGTATGTTATCTCAGTCGCTTGTTGTCCAGATAGTCAATTGCTTGCTTCCGGCTCAGATGATAACACGGTCAAAATTTGGGTCCCAAATAACGGAGGCCTCTTGCACACACTCGAAGGTCATAATAACTGGGTTTACTCAGTCGCTTTTAGTGCAGATGGTCAATGGCTTGCCTCCGGTTCAGATGACAGGACTATTAAAATTTGGAACCTGAAAACCGGAAAGCTGTTGCAAACACTTGAAGGTCATACAGGTCATACAAGCTGGGTTAGGTCGGTGATGTTTAGTCCTAATGGTGAATGGCTTGCTTCCGGCTCAGATGATAACACGATTAAAATTTGGAACCCAAATACCGGAGAGCACTTGAGCACACTCGAAGGTCATAATAACTGGGTTAGATCAGTCGCTTTTAGTCATGATGGTCGATTGCTTGCTTCAGGTTCGGTGGATGAAACAATCATAATTTGGAACTTAGACAAGATACTGAAATAATTAAAAAAGACCATGTTAATTAATATGGTGGTTCATGCGCACTCTTGTTTGTAAGTATAAAAAGTAGTGAACAGAAAACAACATCGGTTCGCAATATAAGATATAAATCTGTTGCTATTGTGCTATTCGTCAAAATTGACGATATTTTCAAGAATTAAACCAAGGCATATTATGAATGTTTATTCTGCTTTGAAACATAATAGTAATTGTTGGTTTTCTATACGCCTGGTATTAAGTCCCTTAGAATCATCTAACTTGTTATTAAAGCCTATTAGGGCTCGAATTTTCCATACCCAGTCATAGACTTGAACCGGCTGGCAGAAAACCACCACCTGATTTTCAAGACGCATCTTCCAAACCTCAAACACACTTTTTTTTGAGAGGCGAATATTTTCTTGACTATTTATATCAAGACTATTTGGCATATTTTCTTTATCACACAAAAAATCAAAACCTTCACTCGATTTTTTTTCTACCCATGGCTTTGTATAAAGCAAGTTAGAATTGTCGCCAATTATTTTCCCTGTGTACTCTCTCATCCCCCAAACTATATTTGGAATATAGATTTTTTTACATCTGATGATCTTATTTTTTTGAAAAGGAAACTGAGATTTTAAAGATAATCCCTTCATAATAACTTGTACTGGTAATTTCGTTTTATTCTTTCTTTCTAGCTCTAACAACATTACCTCCTCCGTTTGCAGGCGCACCTCTTCCCCTTGCTCTTTACTCGGATAATAATTTATAATTTTCTTTAAAGAATAACCTGTCGTGAATATCAGACTCAAAAAAATCAAACATGCTATTTTTATTCTGTGTTCTTTTCTCATTAAACTCGACACTTATCTTATCTTAGATAGGGATCTTTATAGTATAAAAATATAAATTGTCAAGAAAATAAAACAAACTCAAAAAAACTGATGAAATTACCCCGAATTTATTCACTTGTTACAATGTGATTCTGACTTTCTTTTTCTTCATAAGGTCATAATAAAAAATAAAATTCCATTATTCAATTTCTCACCACACTATCATAATGAAAAAGTAGTACTTTTATGGCGATGATTATCATTGCTAAAAATACGATTGCGCAACCATTCGTGCTGCTAGCGCATAAAACCCTAACCCTCTGATTTTCGACTTAATGAAATTTGCATTTTTTATTTTCTTTACTATATTTCAGATAAACCAACATTGTTTTTTTAAGGGGGTTGGTATGAGTATCAAAAAGTGGCTATTAAGCCTGGTAGCGAGTGTCTTTATGGTAACAGCGGTATTTGCGAATGATGACGATGACAAAGTGTTTTCACTTCCACGGCATTCTGCTTTGTGCTCATCCCCCATTTTGAAAAACCTGCCAAAATGCGATGCGTTTATAAAACTAAAAGGACATAGCGGCTCGGTTAACTCAGTGACATTTAGTCCAGAGAGAGATGGCAAACAATTTCTTGCATCAGGATCAAATGATAAGACGATTAAAATCTGGGACACTTATGACTGGAAGAAGCCTCCTAAAGACCTCAACGGTCATACAAACCCAGTTACTGCAGTCGTCTTTAGCGAAGATGGTAAATTGTTTGCTTCACATGATGAGAAAACGATTATAATCTGGAACGAAGATACTAAAGAAAACTTGTACACACACGTAGATCACGAGCGAGAAATTTGCTCAGTTGATATTAGTCCAAATGGTCAATTGCTTGCTTCAGTGGGTCGCAGATCGATTGAAATTTTGAACCCAAATAACGGAAAGCTCTTGCACACACTCAAAAGTCATAAAGACTTGGTATCAGTCAAATTTAGCTTAGATGGTCAATTGCTTGCTTCAGGATCACGTGATAATGAAAAGATTAAAGTCTGGAAAACCAGTGACTGGGGGCTCATTCACGATCTTAAAGGTCACAAATGGGCTGTTGACTCAGTCGCATTTAGTCCAGTTAGTCAATTACTTGCTTCAGGAGATAGGGAAGGTGTTATTAAAATTTGGAACCTAAACAGTGGAGATCTCTTGCGCACACTCGAAGCACACGTAGAATCGTTGACACGAACCTACGTTAACTCAGTCGCTTTTAGTCCAGATGGTCAATTGCTTGCTTCAGGTTCAAATGATACAACAATCATAATTTGGCACTTAGACAAGATACTGAAATAAACTACCACAAACACTGCCAATGTAAGTAGGCACTCATGCGATTGCGCAACCATTCGTGCTGCTGGCGCATAACACCCCTAACCCTCTGATTTTCGACTTAATAAATTTTGCATTTTTTATTTTCTTTACTATATTTCAGATAAACCGACATTGTTTTTTTAAGGGGGTTGGTATGAGTATCAAAAAGTGGTTATTCAGTCTAGTAGCGAGTGTCTTTATGGTAACCGCGGTATTTGCGAATGATGACGATGACAAAGTGTTTTCACTCCCGTTTTATTCCGTGTTATGTCCATACCCTATTTTGAAGAACCTACCAAAATGCGATACGTTTATAAAACTAAAAGGACATGACAGCTTCGTTAACTCAGTGACGTTTAGTCCAGATAGTCAATTGCTTGCTTCAGGATCAGGTGATAAAAATGTCATAATTTGGAACCCAAATTCCGAAAGTCCGTTGCGCATACTCGAAGGTGAGAGCGATGTCGAATCAGTCGCTTTTAGTCCAAAGCGCAAAGATGGCAAACAATTTCTTGCTTCAGGATCATATGATGAAACGATTAAAATTTGGGACACCAGTAACTGGAAGCTCTTACGCACACTCGACGGTGTGGGCGATGTCGAATCAGTCGCTTTTAGTCCAGACAGTCAATTCCTCGCTTTAGGTTCAGATGAGAAGACGATTAAAATTTGGGACACCAGTAACTGGGAGCTCAAACATGAAATCACTCATACCGACTCGGTCAGAACAGTCGCTTTTAGTCGAGATGGTCAATTCCTTGCTTCAGGTTCAGATGATTTGAACGTCATAATTTGGAGCCCAAATACTGGAGAGCCGTTGCGAAAACTGATAGGTCACAAAGGCTGGGTTAGATCAGTCGCTTTTAGTCCAGATAGTCAATTGCTTGCTTCAGGATCAGGTGATGAAAAAGTCATAATTTGGAACCCAAATTCCGAAAGTCCGTTGCGCATACTCGAAGGTCATAAAGAGATTGTTCTCTCAGTCGCTTTTAGTCCAAAGCGCAAAGATGGCAAACAATTTATTGCTTCAGGATCACGTGATGATACGATTAAAATTTGGGACACCAGTAACTGGAAGCTCTTACGCACACTCAAAGGTCATAAATCCTCGGTTATGTCAGTCGCTTTTGACCCAGACGGTAATTTTCTTGCTTCAGGTTCGGTGGATGAAACAATCATAATTTGGAACTTAGACAAGATACTGGAATAAGCTACCACAAAGACCGTCGATGCAAGAAGGCGCTAACGTAATTCGTTACTGGATGCAGCAGCAAAAAAAAACCCTCCAACAGGAGGGTTGTATTAAACTCGATTGGATTTAGGCAATTTCAATCGCTTCGGCTTCCATCGCTGCGTTGTACTGCCCCATAGCAGCCGCACTATTAAGCTTCAAGCGCTTGTATAACGCCTGCTGCGCTTGAGCACGATTTTCCTCTTTTCCTTGCCAAGCTTGCAAACATGCTGCCTGTAGCGCTCGCCCATACGAATAACTCACCTCCCATGACTGCGATGGTGTTTTAATCGCATTCATCGCTTGCAAGTTTTCTGTCGCTTGCTCATCCGTTTGCCCACCGGATAAAAAGTTAATAGTTGGAACACTGGTCGGCACGTTGGCTTCCAACACGCGCAATGTCATTTGGGCCACTTGCTCAACACTGGCTTGCTCAGCACACGCCTGCCCTGCAATCACCATGCTTGGTTTCAAGATAATGTGCTCTAGTGCAACGTTATGCCTAGCTAGCGCTGCAAACACCGCTTGCAACACCCGATCTGTCACTTCATAACAACGCTCGATAGTATGGTCACCATCGATTAGTACTTCTGGCTCCACTATCGGTACAATTTGCGCTTCCTGACAAATGGCCGCATAACGCGCTAGCATTTCTGCGTTAGTCAAAATCGCTTGCTCTGATGGCTTCTCGTTTGTGATATTATAGACCGCACGCCATTTTGCAAAATAAGCACCAGCCTCACGATAAGCTGCCATACGCTCTGGCAAACCATCTAAACCTTGAGTCACTTTTTCTTGATCAGACAACGCCAAGTTAACTAAACCGAGATCCACCTTGATACCCGGTAAAATACCTTGCTCTAGCAACACATCAGTAAAACGCTTGCCATCCGCTGTGCTTTGCGTGAGCGTTTCCTCATACATAATCACACCATGAAGGAACTGATCAATTCCCGGTGTGGTTACCAGCAATTCGCGGTAACGACGACGGTTTTCCATTGTCGACTCCACATTAATGGCAGCCAAACGTTTGGCAATGGTGCTCGTGCTCTCATCTGCCGCCAATATCCCTTTTCCTGGCTGTGACATTATCTGTGCTGTCTTACCTAAATCTTGCGTCATAAAACCCCCTAACTGTTATCGTCGTGACTAAAATTATAACCGACATTGAGAATACCGTCCCTGACATAAAAGTGCAAACTTTGGGGTAAAAATGCATATATACTGAACAACTTATCTCAGTTTTCGAGTTTCACACACAAGCAGCGGTTGGGATCGCGGGCATTCCCAAACCGCCAGCCTTGCTGTAAAATAAAAAAACACACTAAAAGGGAGGTTGATTTATGTTTGTCGTTGCACTAACTGGGGGTATCGCATCAGGAAAATCCACCGCAGCAAACTACTTTCAGGAACTGGATATTGACGTTATTAGCGCTGATCAAATCAGTCGTGATTTAACTGCACCCGGCTCCGAGTGTGAAGAAACCATCATTCAACATTTTGGCGCTGAACACGTGGTAACCGACGGCCATTTAGACCGGCGCAAATGTCGATTGGTGATTTTTAGCGAACCCGAAAAAAAAACCTGGCTGGAAAATCTATTACACCCTAAAATACGTCGCATCATTCAGATCAAACTAACCCAAGTAAGATCAGCTTACGCTGTCGTTGAAATACCACTGTTAGTAGAAAGCAACTCATATGAGTATATCGACCGTGTATGCGTTATTGATACTGACCACAAAACACAGCTCACAAGGGCAACAGCCAGGGACCACAGCAATATTGAAAGCATCAAACAAATCATTGCTCAACAAGCATTGAAAAAAGACAGACTTGCCATTGCTGACGACATTATTATCAATAACGGCAATCTCGACACACTAAAGAAACGGGTACAAGAGCTTAACCACTTATACTTGCAACTCAGTGTTACCGCGTAATTAAGCACTCGCCCGCAGTGTGATTAGTTTTGTTTACTACTTTTATTACTGTCCTTATTTCGATCGTCTACAATTTTACAAGACTGCTTAGTAAAATTAAACTCCTGACAAAGATCGGGTTCGCCTTTCGGACGCGTTAACAGATCAACTTTCGCATCTTCTAATGACTCTTTGATTTTACCCATCAAACAACACGCTGCTTTTTCACCCATGTCAAATTGCAACTGTTTTTCTCGCAAGGAGAACATGGATGCGTGCCCCAGCTCAGGATGGATCACCACATCGGCCTTCTGCTCCTGCAATTGACTCAAACGTCGCATCATCAATGAAATACTTCGGTTAAGGATATCCGTACGCCAGTAAGGTAACTCAAAATCGAAATCAGTTCCGATATCAACCGCAATAACCACTTTAGGTTTGTACTTCAATAACGGGTCAACCGGCACGTTCATTAAAACACCACCGTCGTTAAGATAGCGCCCATAAACCATTTGAGGCTGAATCAACCCCTGCACAGCCGCAGAGGATGCAACCGCAGGAGCCACCAAACCTTTATCAATTTCAAATACTTCGCCATTTTTCATGTCTGTTGTCACCACAATCAGCGGGACTTTCATATCACTGAACTTAACCCCTTTACCCAAAGCTAAATTAATAAAATTAATCATGTGGTAACCTGACATGTTCAACACATCGCGATCCATTAAATCAAAAAATTTCGCATCCATCAGTCGCTTTTCCGCCCAAGCAGCATCCCCTTTGTAGGCATATAGCGCACCCGCAATTGAACCGGCGCTGGTCCCGGCGATTAAGTCTATTGGAACACCTTGGTTTTGTAACACGCGTAACACACCCACAGTAGCATAGCCTCTCGCGCCACCGCCACCTAGAGCAAGAGCCACACCAACCTGCTTACTATTATCAGATGACGGCTTTAGCTGCTCCAACTTAGGATTGGCTGAAACGCTATCGTACGATACATTGGCAACAGAGGTCTTATGAACACCGGCACAACCGGTTGGCATCGTCGCAAACAACAGTACACATAAAATACAACGGGAAATTCGCATAGTCTTACCTCATAAAATCGATGAACAATTCAAATAGTACCACCTCAACATCTGTCACGAAAGGCACCACGAAAAAAATCCCACCATAAGTTTAAAATTATACACTTTATTAATCTGCTAAAATTATCTATTTAGATCATAAAAAAAACATGTTATTCTAAAGTAGTGGCTAAAGTTAAGTAAAAATAAGACTTTAGCTATTATTGATTTGATCAAAAAAACGTAAGCGAGCAACCCATGATCGGCCGAGTAAAACAACGCACCGCATCGACACAGGAGGTGACCATGAGCACACACCACTCGTCAAAAATAGAACAAATCAACCGATTTGAACACCCCATGAGTGAAAGCATGCGGCTTAGCCTACGCATCGAAGCATTGTATGATCAGGTTTTCTTTGCCATGGAACAGAAACGAACTCAGTCTGCCTTGATTCACTTTTTAAAACTCATCGACGTACTGGACCGCCCGGACCTAAAAGGAAAACTAAGCCACACGCTCAACCAATATGCCGGCTCACTTAATCAGCTTAAAAAATACGAACAAGTGGATACCACGCGGCTGCAGCATGTTTTAGACCGCATTAACACCCTCAACACAATGCTACACCAAGAATGCGATAAACCCACAGACAAATTCAAAAAAATGACTTTCCTGAATCAGCTGCGTTTACAATTAACCAGCCCAGGGGGCATCTCATCGCATGCAAACTACATGCTTAAAGCCTGGAATAGCCAACCACATCAACAACAAATCGCCGACCTCCACGCATGGCTAGATAAACTCAGCACCATTCACAGCTGCAATCAACTTATTCTTAACATCACGCGTGACAGCAGCCAGAGCCAACAATGCGTCGCACAACAAGGGCAGTACCACACGGAATTACGCTCCAACCAACCTCTGGGGCTTATTCAAATCAGCGTACCAGCTGATTGCCTGCTATACCCTGAAATCAGTGCTAGCAAGCACCATATCAGTGTTCGATTTTTGAATCCAAATTTTCATGAAACTGAGCAAGCTCAACTCACTGAAACAGACGTGGCATTCACCCTCACTATGTGTCAACTCTGAACCCTGATTATCAAAAAGGCGTGTCAATTAGATAACGTAATCCAGTTTGTATGGTAACTCGACGTGGTTCTCGAGATCAAACTGCGACCGTTCAATATTATCTAAATTTTTCTCGTATACATGCAAAGAAACAGCGACACCATCATTTTCAGTGACATTAGCAACGCTGTGTATCACATCGTCTTTCATACAAACAATATCCCCAGATGAATAATCTCTCGTGCCAATCTCTTTTAACATCACTTTTTCACCCTGTTTCTCTCGCTTGTAAAAAACATGTTTCTCTATCCCATGCGCGACCCCCGCAATCGCCCAAGCATTGTGATTATGAGGGATAGGGGAAAAATCGCACCCCCAACTGATAGCCACGATCATCAAGCCATGATTCTCACCTTGATGCAATTTGAAAATCTTTTCCTCATCTGACTTGCACTGAAAAAAATCGTCATGAAGCCAATCAGTCCGCTGCAACCACGACTTCATAATCGGCTTGATATAGTCAAATGCTTCCTGTGCATACAACGACGTATAATCTGGTCTTATTATTTCATCAACAAAAGGCTGTAACAACCGCTTCACAGTAGACATAATCATTCCTTATTATCTCACCACTACTCACTATCATATGTAATGCAAGATCAGTGCGCAAACAAAAAACCATGAGCATGGGAACACAACTCGAAAACACACTCTTGCTCACATTGTCAGTTTTTCAAAATTAAATTTTTATTAAATTTATCGCTGTAACCAATTCATTTATACTTTTCTCTAATAATCGCATGCCGCCAAAAGTGAAATTAATTTTCTCACAAGCCTGACAAGCCATCACCCCACTGGAGATTGACCGACCCACGTCAGGCAATGGCCCCGACACACCTGTCATTTGCTGAACTAACGTGACAATATCGACATCCGACACCACCAGATCACTGCAATTATAAACTTCACCAGCGATGGAATGCTTATTCAACAAAACCCAAATCAATCGTGCCAAATCCTCACCATGAACCTCCGTTGCCACACGACAACGTGACCATGGCTCTTGTCGCAGCGTTGCTTTAACGCAATCATACCACTTACTTCTGTCGAGTGGCGACACCACACCGTAAATCCCCGTGGATCGAATAGCGGCAACATCCCACCCCTCGCCCAAGCCATAACTGTGGACAAACGCCTCAATAGCCATTTTTAACGCACCATAATGCGTATCAGGACGTAATCCATCCGTCTCCACTAATGTGTCAAATTGACGCCAATCGCCGTACACGGCACGTGAAGAAAGAATAATACAACGCTTCACGCCCATGGCTCTTGCCGTCATCATAAGCCGTAAGGTACCCTGTAAATTAACGTCTAACCAACGCCCTAAGTCTTCTCCCTCACCTCCCCGATAGCAGCCAGCAACGTGCTCAAAGCCACAGTGAATGAGTGCATCAACCCCCTTCAACAATGTTTTCATCACCGGTTCAGATGAAAAGTCACCAGTAACCCACTCTGTCACACCAGGTAGCTTAGAAACGTCACTGCTTTCTCTTTTTAACGCTCGAATAAAAACACCATGCCGCTTCAACTCTCGTATGACAAAAAAACCAACAATCCCGGTAGCGCCAGTTAATGCCACTTTCATACACTTCACTCCCGCGGTAAAATCGAAAAACAACGGGTGTCCAGATCTTTCAAAGTTAATATCACTTGATCAACACCCAACCCTAAAAAATCCTGCTTGTCATACCCAGAAGCCACGGCCACGCGATAGCCCACCCCTTGCTCCTTTGCTGAAATTAACCCTTGTTTTGAATCCTCAAAAACAATGCACTGGTGTGTTGCAACACCACAATGAAGGGCTGCCGATTGCCAATTTTTTTTGTATACCCCATCGCCCTGCGGCAACAAATCTTCACCCGCATAAATCGCCTGCCAATTATCAAGTAGTGACAACCACTCTAATGTTTTCATCAAGCGTTGCCGCCTCGCACGAGACACCACTGCACACGGTATGTTTTCACATTTTGCAAACTCAAGTAACGACTGAACCCCTGGTGCCACACTTAAATTACCGGGCGCATGCTCACAAAATAAGTGGTACTTTTTTTGTAACAACGCTTGCTTCAAAGATTCTGTGATTACCGGTTTCGATTGGTTTGAATGAGCAAAAGCAACATCAACTATTTGCTCCAAATCCAAACCCAAAATCACCGAGACCTGATCGGGCAAAGAGACACCACACAATTCTTTTAGTGCCAAATCCCAGCACAAAAAATTAAGCGGTTCGGTATCCGCTAAGACACCATCGCAATCAAACAGCATCGCTTTAATCACAATGAACCTGTTTTACAGATGGGCTAATTGATTCAGGCAAAGGGCGACCTTCGTAAACACGCCACCATAAATCGATTAACGGGGCTAATAATTCACGACGCGGGTGCTCTTCTTGCCATGGCTTTTCATACTGGTAATGCAGTACTTTAATGTCTGACCACACCCACAACTCAGGAAGATTAAAAAACACATACTGTAACGTGTTATATAAATAAGGCAGACCATGCCATTGGGGCCAGAAACTTTGTAAAAAAGTTTGATCCGTACGCGGCCAATAAGCATCCGGCAGGTCCAATGCGGCGCACATTCGATCAAACGTGTTCTTATTTGGCTTAGCAGTAAAAACACCCGAATTCATGCGCTGGAAATCGCTCAACGTTTGATACACATTGGGCGCTGCTGCGCCCTCTGGGTACGAAAATAAAATATCGATATTTTGTAACACAATGGTATCAGAGTCCAAAAAAACCACGTTATTGAATTGCTCCAATTCCCATAATCTCAGCTTTAAAAAGTTATCCAGCGGGTTATGAAATAAGGGCTTGGTTCCTTTTGTGAACGGGTTATTCTTATGCTGTTGTTCACGACTATGGCGAAAACAAAAATCCGCAGACAAAGTTAATGGCGCCACTAATTGCAACAAACAACCTTCGCTTTCCAAATCGGATAGATTCAAACTACTGTCTCGATACATCACCACCAACGGCGCCTGCGAGTTTACATTGCGCAACGACTTTGCTAGCGCTAAAGCACCTGGTATATAGCTATCGCCGCATACTAGCGTAACATAGGCATTTTTATTCATGACTAAGTGGCCACTGCGTGTTTTTCTTCTACCTCCTTGTTCCACAGGGAGACACAAGGAATGACAGAAAAATCAATACGGTCTTTGTATTCTGCGGTCACTGATAAAATCTTTTCTAATCGCTCTCGATTTAAATTAATCGGAGTTAAACCCAGTGAAATTAACATTTCATTTCGCGCTTTCAAATTATTTTCAGGCGCCTCGTGCCGAGGGTTTTTAACACATTGGTACTCCACGCCAGTAATATCCGCAATCATTTCAGCCAAATCACGCACACGATGCGTTTCAGTTTGCTGATTTAAAATCAACACACGATCCCCTCGTTTTGGCGGGTTATCAATTGCAATTTTAATACACTCAGTCATATTTTTAATATGAATAAACGCTCTGGTTTGTCCCCCTGTGCCATGAACTGTCAACGGGTAATTAGCCGATGCTTGAATCAAAAAGCGATTTAATACGGTACCGTAGTCCCCATCGTAATCCAGACGATTCATCAAACGAGGATCCAAGTCGGTTTCAGGGGTTGCCACTCCCCAAACGATTCCTTGGTGTAAGTCGGTAATACGTAACCCGTCATTTTTAGCGTAATACTTAAACATCTCTTGATCGAGACACTTGGTCATGTGATAAACACTACCTGGGTTAGTTGGGTATAAAACTTGGGTGCTAGTTTCCCTTCCGGACTTTTCAATTAACTTAACGTCCTGGTAGCCTTCGGGGATTTCCATATCTGACACACCATAGCCATACACACCCATGGTACCCAAGTGGACAACATGAATATCCAAACCGGTCTGAGTGATCGCGCACAACAGGTTATGTGTAACGTTGACATTATTATTGACTGTGTAACGTTTGGTGTCCGGTGATTTCATGGAGTAAGGTGCTGACCGTTGCTCTGCAAAGTGGACAATAACGTCAGGTTTCTCCGCCACCAACAACTGACAGAATCGCTCATACTCTGTCACTAAATCAATTTGCTCAAACTCTAGGGCTTTACCAGACACCTCTAACCACGCGGCCAAACGTTCTTCTATAGAGCTGATCGGAGTTAATGAATTGTAACCGTGCCGATTATCGATTGCTCGACGACTCAGGTTATCCAAGATAGTCACTTGGTGTCCTTCACTGGACAATTTTAATGCTGCAGGCCAACCACAAAATCCATCGCCACCCAAAACAAAAACCTTCATAACCCCTCCGCTTGATTATTGTACAAAGAATTATATTGTATAGCATCAAACAAAAGAACACCAGGTACGGCATCACATAACTACCGAATAAGCTTCACGAACACGAGCACCAAAAACCCAGCGTGATCATCATGAAAACCAACCGATAAGATCGTAATCACACCGCTAGAAAAATGACACATTGTGTTAGCAGTAAGCGACGGTCAGACATCAGCAACCCTGTTAAACCACACAGACAGCGCAGACAACACGGCATGATTCGCCGCTGGAAATTGCCACTTACCCAATTCGCAACGTGCAACCCACCGCAAAGGCTGACCTTCACGTGCAATTGGCTCAGATTGAAAGTTTGTCACCATAAACGCATGCAATAAAACAGCGTAGTCGCGATAGTCATGCCACACGGATATTAACGGCTGTGACTGTAATACAGCAATGCCAATTTCCTCTTTGCATTCGCGCCGCAAAGCGTGTTCAGGCGTTTCATTGGTATCGACTTTCCCCCCCGGAAACTCCCAACACAATGGCTGCTTTACTGTTGCTGAACGCTGCGATATCAACACGCGGTCATGACGACACACAACCCCGATAGCAACGTCCACTGTTTGCATACAATCACGCCCCTTTGAATCAGATTATGTTATTCGTCCGCAACACCGTTTATACTTTTTACCCGAACCACACGGACA
Source organism: uncultured Gammaproteobacteria bacterium (assembly GCA_902581285.1). Lineage (GTDB taxonomy): Bacteria > Pseudomonadota > Gammaproteobacteria > Coxiellales > Coxiellaceae > CACHNP01. The sequence goes on from CACHNP010000006.1 coordinate 16,333, forward strand.
CGGATCATTACGACCAACCCCTTTCATCGCATCCGGCGGCAATGCAGATGAAGCTGACTGCTGCTCACCCAGCGTGGTGTTGTTATGTTCGTAGTTTACGTTCATCGTTGGTGCCCTCACTTCCGTCTGCGGCTCCTCCGGCTGAATCTCCAGCTTCGATAACAAGGCAATTATCTCGTATTTCACTGAATCCAGTAAAACCTGAAACAACTGGAAAGACTCGCGTTTGTATTCTTGAACCGGGTTTTTCTGCGCATAACCTCGTAAGCCAATACCTTGCCTCAGATTCCCCATTTCTTGCAAATGCTCACGCCAACGCTGATCAATCATACTTAGCATCAAACTTTTCGCATAAGTATGAAATGCCTCATGTTCTAAATGCGAGAATTTTTCGTTATAAACTCGCACTAGCTCCGCAACCACCTTCACCGCGACGTCATGCCCTCTGACATCTCCGTCTTCGTGAACCCACTTTTGAATTGGCAAAGACAACATGTAATCTTGTTTCAGTTTTTCTTCTAGGCCTACCACGTCCCACTGTTCTTCTATTGCGTCTTCAGGCATGTACTGCTGAACTAAATCTTCAATCACTTCCTCTCTAAACTGTTCAATGGTCTTTTCAATCTCAGCCGGTTTTGCAGACAACAAATCACTCCGCTGATGATAAATCACTTTGCGCTGATCATTCGCGACGTCATCGTAATCGAGCAACTGCTTACGCACCTCGTAGTTATGACCTTCCACCTTACGTTGTGCTTTTTCTATCGCTTTATTAACCCAAGGATGCTGAATCGATTCGTCCTCTTTCATACCGAGCTTCGTTAACAACCCTTTCATTTTGTCTGCTGCAAAAATTCGCATCAAGTTATCTTCAACCGAAATATAAAATTGCGAACTTCCAGGGTCACCTTGACGGCCAGACCGTCCACGTAGCTGATTATCAATTCGCCTCGATTCGTGCCGCTCGGTGCCTAGCACGTGAAGACCGCCTGAAGCCAGAACCGCATCATGACGCTTTTGCCAAGCGTCTTTTACTGAACTCTTTTGCCCCTCAGTCACGTCACCCAGCGCTTCTAACTCCGCTTCCAAACTACCACCCAAAACAATATCAGTACCCCGACCAGCCATGTTGGTGGCAATGGTGATCGCACCAGGGCGTCCGGCATCTTGAATGATATTCGCTTCACGCTCGTGCTGCTTCGCATTCAAAACTTCGTGTTTAATGTTATTCTGATTCAAAAAATGCGATAACATCTCTGAGGTTTCAATCGATGCCGTACCCACCAACACCGGTTGTTGACGTTCCATACAAGCTTTCAGATCATCTAAAATCGCGTTGAATTTTGATTTTTGATTAATGAAAACCAAATCGTCTTTATCATCACGCACCATGGGCTTATTTGTCGGCACAATAACCACTTCCAAACCATAAATTTTCTGCAATTCAAACGCCTCTGTGTCAGCAGTACCCGTCATACCCGATAGCTTCTGATAAATACGAAAATAATTTTGGAAAGTAATCGAGGCCAATGTCTGATTTTCAAGCTGTATTTCCACACCTTCTTTAGCTTCAACCGCCTGATGCAATCCATCGGACCAACGACGACCGTCCATTAAACGCCCCGTGTGTTCATCAACAATGATCACTTTGCCATCTTTTACAACATATTCAATGTCTTTCTTATACAAAGCATGAGCGCGTAATGCCGCATTAACAAAGTGCATCATCGCTATATTTTTAGCACTATAAAGATTTTCACCGGCTTGCATAAAACCTTTCTGCACCAACAACTCTTCCACCTTGTGATGACCTTGCTCGGTTAGCTGCGCTGTCTTATTTTTTTCGTCGATGATGTAGTCACCGCGATCTTCATCCGCGATTTCCGTGTAACCATCAAGGGGATTAAACTCTTCCTTAACCTTCTGTAAAACCAAATTCGGAATCACGCTATTAATTTTCATGTACATTTCAGATGAATTTTCAGCTTGCCCAGATATGATCAACGGGGTTCTCGCCTCGTCAATCAAAATGGAATCCACTTCATCAATAACACAAAAATGCAGAGCCCGTTGCACTCGCTGCTCTAAACTTTGCACCATGTTATCACGCAGATAATCGAAACCAAATTCGTTATTAGTACCGTAGGTAATATCGGCCGCATATGCTTGTTGCTTTTCCTCATGCGACATTGAGGTTAAATTCACCCCCACCGTCAAGCCCAAAAATTCGTATACCGGGCGCATCCACTCCGCATCACGCTTAGCTAGATAATCGTTAACCGTGATAATATGCACGCCCTGCCCAGCCAAAGCATTCAAGTAAGCCGGCAAGGTGGCAACCAGCGTTTTACCTTCACCGGTTCGCATCTCTGCAACTTTACCGTTGTGCAGCACCATCCCACCAAGTAACTGAACATCAAAATGACGCAAACCCAACGCACGCTTGGATGCCTCTCGGACCACCGCAAACGCCGGCACCAATAAATCATCCACGGCGACGCCATTTTGAATCTGTGATTGAAATTCAGCTGTCTTCGCTTTTAACGCGTCATCGGATAGATTACTCAGCTTAGCTTCAGCTTCGTTAATTTTTTTCACACTCTTGGTATATCGAGATAACAGGCGGTCATTACGACTGCCCAGTACTTTTTTCAACAGCTGCATAATTTGCCCCATTTTATTCTAGTCTAGTGCGATATTTTCGCATACAATCAGAATTATGCAAACTAAAGTGAAAAAAAATATTGATCCATTACCCATCCAAAAACTGAGTCAACGCGGAAAAATAGGACAATTAGTAACCAAAGTTAATTTAATCAGCTCGCTCAGTAACACATTATTTGAGCTTGTGAGCCCGGAACTCCGACCTCAATGCAACGTAATCAACCTCGACGGGTTCACGATTATCATCGGCTGCCACTCCAGTCATGTCGCTAACCTATTGTATTATCAACAAAATAACTTAATTTCCACATTCAAGCAACGGCACCCTGAGCTGTCTATTAACCGCATTCGAGTCAAAGTACAGCAGCATGCCAACCATTCCTAATTCATCCTCACCAACGTTTTCAACATAAAAAAAACCCGCAAGTTGCGGGTTTATGATCACACGCTGGCATGTGGCATAAAATTAATAGCCGTTCACTTTTTAGCGGATTGTCCAGAAGCGTGGTTAGCCAACACAGTGTTTGCGTTGGTTGAAGCTACTTTAGTAGCTTTAGTAGCAGCCTGTTTAACTTGATGCTTAACATCTTTAGTAGCAGGATCTTTAAATTGAGGCTTAACACCTTGAATTTCTCCTTCCGTAGAGCCGAAACCCGAATCAGCAAAAACGTTACCGCCGAATACAAACACAGCAAATGCTGCGAGTAATGACAAAACTTTAAATGTGTTTTTTTTCATTCTACTTTCCTTGTCGTTAAATTAAAAAAATGGGTTCTAGAAACTAAGTAGCTTGCGTAGCATTTCATTCTGAAACGTAACAGCACAAGCAATCGAGTTACCAGGGCCGTCATTTTGAGTGGACTTCATACCATACACGTCATCATGTGCGAACGTGCAAACCATAGGTATGGTCATAAAGGGTGCCGCAGAAACACCGTAAGAGGTGCCATAATTACTAAAGTCTCCTATAATAGAGACCCCATCCAAAGGCCTAATCGCAATTGCACCATATTCCTCCAAATTGTCTGCTTGCTGATCCTGAGTCAAGGTACTATCAAAGGCAAAAGCACCATTCCCCAGACCAAACGTTAGTGTGGTACCAACACCGTGCTTGTTGAATTTAAAGAGATGATTGGTTGCAAACGCGACAGCGTATTTTAGCCTGTCATTTTCACCTGCTTCTTTACCCCAATTTTTAATATCACCCAAATGAACCGCAAAATCCAGCTTATCTTTGATCAGACTGCGCGCAACAACTAAACCAAGCGATTGCTCTTTACCATCAGTGAGGTCTTCCCGATGATAGAAAGCCATAGCATGAATGCTTTTTGGTGAGCACTGACCGAGACCTACCGCGACTGATGCAACCGTATCGCCTGAACCGGTGGAGTTAGGGTGATTTGACAAGATAGCGCCAGCCAAAGTAACAAGCCCACCACAAGAAGCGCCAGCACCTGGCGTATTGATCGTGCTTGCTGCCTGGGGCACAAACCCACCGTTGTTGATATAATCACGCACTTGTTTGTCTAACGGACTTAGATTGTCGCCATATGCCAGGGTGACACCAGCGATGCTGGCAACCGCAATTGCCATGGATATTATTTTTTTCACCAAAGGACCTCCTATCCAAAATTGAAATGATAAGTTCATTATCACTCAAAATTGAATAAAATCCAAATGTAATTTATTATTCCTATTAGTTATTTTAACTAAGGTTGAATATAATGAACACTACACAGCGAATGAACCCGCCATGCCATTTTGCTGCCAACATCCACCAGCATCCTCATCAGAAATCTCAACAATATCATAAGCGGAAGACTGTAAAATCGCTTTGAGTAGTTGATAATTTAAACCGTGACCGGATTTATGCGCTGTTAACTCACCAATGATGGGATAACCAAGCAGATAAAGATCACCAATCACATCCAATATTTTATGCCGCAGCGGCTCTTCTGAGTAACGCAAACCACCTTCATTCATGACCTTGTAGTCATCGAAAACCACGGCGTTCTCCAGGCTGGAGCCCTGCGCTTGGTTGTTCTCTCTAATCCTCTTGTAATCTGCCATAAAGCCAAATGTTCTAGCTCGAGCAATTTCATGAGAGTAAGAGCAATTTGCAAAATCCAGTGAAATCGACTGATTTTTCTGATCGAAACACGGGTGCTTAAAGTCAATTGAAAAGTTGATTTTAAAACCATTGTAAGGTGTCAAACGCATAAACTTGTCTTGCGTTACAATTTCAATATCGTCTTTAATTTTCAAAAACTTCTTTGCTGCACCTTGCGCCTCAATGCCAGCCGATTTTAGCAAGAACAGAAAAGGGGATGCGGATCCGTCCATGATAGGAACTTCATCCGCATCCAAGTCAATGTAAATGTTATCGATTCCAAGCCCGGCAAGTGCCGACATCAAATGCTCTACCGTTGCTACACGAACACCGTCTTTGACCAAGCAAGTGGATAGGACAGTTTCACCAATGTACTGAGGCTCTGCTTTAATCTCAACCGGAACATCCAAGTCAATGCGACGAAAAACAATGCCGGTGTTAACCGCAGCTGGACGCAAAGTCATGTTAATTAGTTTACCGGTATGAACCCCAACGCCAGTAGCCTTGATGAGGTTCTTGACTGTCTGCTGCCTGATCATAAAATACCCAAAATGTTATTTACACCATGAAAATGGGGCAATTCTAACACACTGAGCCGCATTTTCAACAAGGGGTCGCCAACCTAGTCGTCTTGTCGACGCAAAAAGGCTGGAATATCAAGGTATTCCATATCTTTTGACTCCGCCCCAGCAGCTTCAAAAGAATCAGCTTTAACCGTTTTTTTCGCTTGTTTATTACGAAAATAAGCGGGCCTATCCAGCTCTTGATAATCCACCGTGCCGTCACTCTTAGCTGACTTTTTCAACACGGAGCCAGTCTTGGCACTGTCGCCACCCCATGATTGAGCGCGACCTAGACCGGTCACCACCACAGTAACCCTCAGCTCGTCTGACATTTCAGGATCAATCACGGTACCAACAACCACGGTTGCTTGATCGGATGTAAATGATTTAATTGCCTCACCCACTGCCTCAAACTCCCCAATTGACATATCCATCCCCGCCGTAATGTTAACCAACACCCCACGAGCACCAGAGAAATCAACATCCTCCAACAATGGACTAGCGATAGCGGCTTCAGCGGCCTCAAGAGCACGATTATCACCACTGCTGATACCCGTCCCCATCATGGCCATCCCCATCTCTGACATAACGGTTCGCACGTCTGCAAAGTCAACATTGATTAAACCTGGTCGCGTGATGAGGTCAGCAATACCTTGTACCGCACCATACAGCACATTGTTTGCTGCTTTGAATGCATTCAACAAGCTAATATTTTTACCCAAAACAGATAACAGCTTATTGTTCGGTATGGTAATTAAGGAATCGACATATTGTCCGAGTTGCTGTATCCCTTGGTCAGCAACTTCCATGCGTTTTCGACCCTCAAAAGCAAACGGTTTCGTCACCACTGCCACGGTCAAAATACCCAGCTCTTTCGCAATTTGCGCGACGATAGGAGCAGCACCTGTACCGGTACCTCCACCCATTCCTGCAGTCAAAAAAACCATGTCGACACCTTCTAATGCATCACGAATTCGCTCCCTCGCTTCTTCTGCTGACTGCCGACCGACGTCTGGATTAGCACCAGCACCCAAACCTTTAGTGATTTCTTCACCTAACTGTAAAACCGTTTTCGCACTTGATCGGGTTAACGCTTGAGAGTCGGTGTTAGCACACACAAATTCCACGCCTTCTATTGACTCTGCTATCATGTGCTCAATCGCGTTACCACCACCTCCACCGAGACCAATTACTTTAATCTGAGCGTTGTGTGGAGAGTTTTCACCTAATTCAAACATGCATTTCCCCTTGTTGTATTTCTTGTTATGAGTTAAAAATTTCCGCTAAACCAATTTCGCATGCGAGACCACATGCTGGTACCATCACGATCCATATCAAAACGAGGCATGCCATTCTCTTGCGACTTAACCCCGTGCAACATCAAACCAACCCCGGTTGAAAAACACGGGTTCTGGCGAACATCAATTAATCCTGACACATGCTGTGGCATACCCAAACGTACCGGCATATCAAAACAGGACTCAGCCAATTCAATTGCACCTTCAATATTGGCCCCACCTCCCGTGAGCACAATACCTGCTGAAACGAAATCTTCAAAGCCACTGCGTCTGATTTGTGTTGCAATTAAAGAAAAGAGCTCTTCATAGCGAGCTGAGATCACTTGAGTCAGTGACTTCTTTTGGATTTTGCGAGGCGCACGACCAGCAACGCTAGGCACATCAATCGTCATCGCATTTTCGATGGCATCCATGGCCACCAAACCATGCTCTATTTTGATTTCCTCTGCGCATTGTGTAGGCGTTCTTAGCGCCACCGCGATATCATTAGTGACCTGATCACCGGCCACGGGAATGACGTTCGTGTAACGGATAGCGCCTTCAGTAAAAATAGCAATATCCGTGGTGCCTCCACCGATATCAACCAGACACACACCTAACTCTTTTTCATCTTCTGTCAAAACAGCATGACTTGAGGCCAATTGCTCCAACACGATATCACCTATGTTCAAACCACAACGACGCACGCACTTTGTGATATTCTGCGCTGCACTAACCGCACCCGTCACAATGTGCACCTTTGCTTCCAATCGCACACCAGACATCCCAATAGGCTCACGAACGCCGTCTTGACGATCGATAATAAATTCTTGCGGTAAAATATGCACGATTTGTTGGTCTGCTGGAATAGCGACTGCTTTAGCCGCATCGATCACGCGATCAACGTCAGCTGAGTTTACCTCGCGATCGCGAATCGCCACAATGCCGTGTGAGTTCATGCTATCAATGTGACTACCAGCAATCCCGGTGAATACCGACTGGACCTCACACCCCGCCATGCGTTCGGCTTCTTCTAACGCTTGTTGTATCGAATAAACGGTAGACTCAATGTTAACCACCACGCCACGTTTCAAGCCGCGAGAAGGATGGGTTCCAAACCCAACCACTTCGATATCGCCATCCAAACCAACTTGACCCACTAGCGCCGCTATTTTACTCGTGCCCACGTCTAACGCGACGACGAGATTCTTCTCTGGCTTTTTACCCATAACCGACAATCACTCCCTGTGCCTTCACACCTTATAATCGACACGTGTAAACAATTCCCCAATAAACACGGCCCCAAAAAAAGATTTAAGGTTTCATGATTATAACCACATTTTAATCACAATACCATTATGAATCATAGTAATAAAAAAAAAAGCTCACTCTGTTCATGAAGAAAAACACCATGAAGCAAAAAACAAAAAAAACATTAATATTATTATTTTATATAAAATATGTAACATTTTACTTTATATTAAAATCATAAATTACTAAAAAAATGAAACCAACCAATTCTCGTCTTTTTTAAATAATATCATGCCCGTTATTTCTGAACAGCAAAAAACCCTGTTGCACCAGATCAGAAACAAGCGTAAAAACAATTTTTCATTGTCGCCAACAAAGCTTTTATGTCATAGTTAAATAATGAACAATTCAGTGAAAAAAAAATACATCATCGCCTACCTTTGTATGGTTTTCCTCAATGCAGCGATTGATATTGGCCACAAAATACTCATGCAAAACACCCTCTTTAAAATGCATGCAAATAACAGCCACACTCTTCAAATTATGTCGACACTGCTTAACATGCTACTGCTACTCCCATTTATCCTGGCTTTCTCACCTGCCGGATTTCTATCTGACCGATTCGCAAAAACCAAAGTCTTACGCATCACTGCTGCCTCGGCAATCCCAATCACCCTACTACTTACTCTGTGCTACTACCAAGGCTGGTTTACATTAAGCTACCTATTCACCTTTGTGTTATCGGCGCAAGCGGCTTTCAACTCACCAGCGAAGTACGGATTCATCAGAGAGACGTTTGGCCAAGCACGTTTAGCACAAGTTAATGCCGCCACACAAACCATGGTGATCATGGGAATTTTAATGAGCTCGCTGCTGTTTGGCGTTGCATTTCACTTTCTGGTTGATGTCAACACAAGCGCGTCGAATAGTATCCATAGCCATGTCATACTACAGCATTTGGCACCCGCTGGTTTCATCCTCATTGGATTTTCACTATTTGAAACTTTACTCACGTTCATGTTACCAACACAACCTGCAGCAGAACCTGACTCAACGTACAACATAAAAAAAGACCTAAAAGGAAAATATGCACTAGCCACTATTCGTTACGTCACATCAAATAAAATCATTTTTTCATGCGTGATCGGCTTGAGTTTATTTTGGGGAATCAACCAGCTATTACTAGCTGAATACCCCGCTTATCTTGCCTCCATATTAGGCTCAAGCAATACCTTGCCTGTCAGTATCACAGCCGGGGTCGGCGGCATCGGTATTTTATTCGGCGCACTTTACTCGGGAAAAATATCACGCGGCTTTATCGAGACCGGTATCATACCTATCGCTGCTTTCGGAATCACTGTTTCACTGTTTTTTCTATTTCACACCACTCACTTAACCTTGATTTATATTTTATTCTTTCTACTCGGCTCATTCGGCGGCATGCTTGTGGTGCCTCTTAGCTCACTGGTCCAGTTTCATGCCAATAAAAAACAATTGGGTAAAATTATCGCGGCAAACAATTTCTTTCAATACCTAACGATGGCAACTTTTCTTATTACCAGCACACTGGTCATTATGATTTTCAACCTTAATGTCACAACCATCCTGATGGCACTTACCATTCTAACCGCAGTAGCCACGGCTGTTTCATTTAAAACATTACCACAATCCATGATTCGTTTTATGCTATTTTTCATCATCTCCAAATTTTATAAAGTGTCAGTCAAAGGCTTAGACAACCTCCCCAACACAGGTGGAGTACTTCTTTTAGGAAACCACATCAGTTACCTTGATTGGGCCTTCTTGCAAATTGCCTCTCCACGCCCGATGGGATTTGTTATCGAAGAAAAATACTACAACCATTGGTTTTTCAATCTTTTCCTAAGACATACCGACGCCATCCCCATCACATCCAAAAAAAGTCGACAGGCATTAATTCAAATTCGAAATCAATTAAAAGCTGGGAAAGTGGTCGCCATGTTTCCCGAGGGAAGATTAACTTTAAATGGACAAGTGAACTACTTTCATTCAGGTTTCGAACGAGCCGTACGCCAATCCGATGCCATTATTACTCCCTTTTACCTCATTGGCCCATGGGGCAGCGCTTTGTCACGCGCCAACAAAAAATACAAACAGCTCTCAAGAAAACGTTGGCATCGTGCAATCCACCTGACATTTGGCGAATCACTTTCAAACCGAACAAAAGCCAATGAACTCAAACAAATAATACAAAATCTTTCGGTTCCAGCTTGGAAACACTACCATGATAATGCGAGCACATTATCCGCGTCCTGGTATGACAACATTAAAAAAAACGCTTCACAAATCTGTTTCATCACACCTAACGGACGCCAAATTTCACAAATTGAATTGTTCTCAATGGTTAAAAGTACTCAAAAATCGTGGCGGCCATTGCTCGCAAAAACCGACCGCATCGGCATCCTTCTCCCCAATGGAACTGACACCATCATCACACTAGTGACACTCATCTCACTCGGTAAAACTATCGTCATTCTCAACCCACAAAACGAAACAGTCCACCTACTTGATCAAATCCAAAAAAGCCATACTCGCGATATTATAATGAATGAGAAGCTAGGCAATGCGTTAGATGAAACCACCAGAAACAGCATCAAATCAAAACTAACCATCCACACACTACCCGCAATCGACTTTAACCACTCATCACTGAACATCACTCAAGATTGGTTAAAGATCAAGTTATCACCGCGATGGCTTATTCGACAAAAAGCCAACAAAAAAAACAAGATTAAACCAGAAGCGTTTATTGTTTTTACTGACAAACCGAACCAAACTCAAACACGGTACACACTCACCGATAAAAATATTATCACCAACACAAAACAAATTGTTCGAGTGATGGATCCAACGTCTAATGATACCATTATCAGCACAGCACCACTGCACTCAACCGACGGCATCATTTCACAACTGTGCTTATCACTCATCGAGCCATTACCGACGCTAATTCAACAACACAATAACACGTCACAAGAATTGTACCAATCGATATACAAAAACAAAGCAACAGTTTGGTTCTCTGATCGAAAAACCATAACTGACATCACTGCAGACGATAAAGTATCTAGCCTACTGCTACAATCAATTGAAAAAATATTCTTTAATCAACAAGCCACTTTACAATCAGAAATCCAAGAGTTTGAAGCCAAGTTTAAAAAAGAACTCTACAGCGGTTTTAGCTCCACCCCCAGCGTGGGCTTCATGACACTAAACATTCCAGACAAACTGAATCGCCAAGATTGGCACATACAAGTTGGTAACAAAACACATTCTGTGGGGCTACCCTTACCCGGTTTTGTGATCAAAATCATCAACCCCAAAACATTAACCGAGTGCAAGCCAGAAGAAAAAGGATTGGTACTCATCCGCGGCTATTATCAGTCTGATGCGAACTTATCACTTCAACCGGTCATTATAGATGAAATGGAATGGGTCCCAACAACACTGGAAGGCCACCTAGACAACGATGGCTTTCTCTTCCTTGCAGCGAAAAAACACGATACCTAACCCGTTTCCTTTAAGAAAAAAGTCATGCAAAAAGACAACAACAAAACTAACGGCATAAAACTAAGTGCAAAATGATAATCTTGCGCAGTATAACTCGCATGAGCAGTCACAACAGATACTTTGTGATGCCATTGAATTAAACTACCAACCAAAGGTTGAAACAAAAAACCGCCCATCATGACCAAACAATTCGCAAAAGAAATAGCCGTGCCAGCTACTTGAACCGGAAAGTTTTCTTTAGCCATCGTAAAGCAAAGAGGATGAGGGCCACAACTCACTCCAAAAAGAAACATCACACAATATATCTCAACAACCGATAAACCAGGAACGAACACCAACACCGAAGCGAAAAAACAAGAAAAAATTGATGCCAGAACGAGCGGCAATTTGCGCTGACGCAACCTATCGGACACATTACCCACAACAATACTTGAAATGATCCACCCCAAAAACATCAACAAAATGGCATGCCCAACTTGCGCCGATGACAAACCTTCCACTTGAGTCAAGTATTGCTTAGCGTATAAATCCAGAAACACCGAAGACGGAACATATAAAAAACAGCCGATGATACCAATTAACCAAACCTGGCGATGCGTCACAATGGACTTCAAAAAACCCCATAACTGGGAAAATGACACCGCACTTGATTCATTGTCTGCCGATTGAGCGGTATGACGATTGCGCACGAAAAGTATGATCAGAACCAAAACCGCCAACCCAACCCATACCGGCATTAACATTGTTCTTAAATACACCCCGGCAGACATTGAGCTCACAATCGAGCCTGAGCCATTGGTCATGTTATATGATGTTGCAGCCGCGATCATACCAAAAGCCGTCACCATGCCAGTGGCGGTTGCAAACCACTTTTTTGGCAACCACATCGCGGCTAACTTTAAACCAGTCACATAGGCAAAGGCCGTCCCCAAACCAACCAAAAAACGCCCGACCATAGCCACACCAACGTGATCCGATAGAGCAAAAAAAGCACCGCCAGAAATAGCAACAAAACAGGCTAAGATCAGAGACATACGAGGACCTATGCGATCCACCAACACGCCCACAGGCACTTGCATTGGCGCGTAAGCAAAGTAGTACATGGCCGCTAACAAACCGAAACTGGCCTCACTTATTCTTAAATGAGACCGTATGGCATCACCATAGATACCTGGGTATACTCGCAATAAATACGCGAAACAATAGAAAAAAATACCAATAAAAAAAATGCACCATGGGCGCCAAGGACCAACCTCTTTTTGTGGCTCAAACGTCATAAATAGCCCCTACTTAAACACCAGAATAAACTCAAGAAATGAGAAAAATAAAGTCAAGGCATGATACGCAATTGATCAAGCAAACGCAAGCCGAAGCATCTTTTTTTACGAATTCGTTCAGCCACATAAAAACTTGGCGGGTGAAACAGTTCATGGTACGCTTGTCACTTGAATATTAAACTAAAACCAAGCAGGCATAGCTAAAATGACATCTCAATACTCAGCTGAATCAATTGAAGTCCTTAGTGGACTCGAACCCGTTAAGCGACGCCCGGGCATGTACACAGACACAGATCGCCCCAACCACTTAGCGCACGAAGCCATTGACAACAGCGTGGACGAAGCCATCGCTGGGCATGCTTCCAGCATCGATATCACGCTGTACAAAGATAACTCACTCGAGGTGTGCGATGACGGCCGAGGCATGCCGACGGATATCCACCCTAAACACAAAGTCAGCGGAGTCGAGCTCATCTTGACCAGGCTGCACGCCGGCGCCAAATTTTCGAGCAAAAGCTACCAATTTTCAGGGGGGTTACATGGCGTGGGTATCTCGGTGGTTAACGCCCTGTCAACTCAACTCACAGTTGAAGTGAAGCGCAACGGCAAAGTGCAACAAATCAACTTCAAAGACAGTAAGCGTTCCGGCAAACTTAAAACAGTCGGCACCTGTGGTAAACGCACCACCGGCACCACCGTGCGTTTTTGGCCAGACCCCCAGTACTTTGACAACGCCAAGTTTAGCATCCCCGACCTCCTGGCGAATTTACGCGCCAAAGCCGTACTTTGTCCTGGCTTAAAAATCACCTTTTTTGAAGAAAAAACAAACGAACGCAAAGAATGGTGCTACCAAGAAGGTCTCAAGGACTATTTACTAGAACAATTACAAGACCAAGAAAAGTGCCCATCAGAAGCACAAATTGGTCATTTTTCAGCAGAAACTGAGCAAGCAGACTGGGCATTTACCTGGACGCCAGAGCATAAATGCTTAGTGGGAGAAAGCTATGTCAACCTCATACCAACCAAACAAGGCGGCACCCATGTCAACGGTATGCGGACCGGCTTACTGGAAGCCATGCGCGAATTCTGTGAAGCACAAAAAATTCTACCCCGCGGCGTCAAACTGACCGCAGATGACTTGTGGGAGCAATGTAATTACGTTCTTTCAGTTAAGATTCAAGAACCCCAATTCGCAGGACAAACCAAACAGCGCCTCAGCTCACGTCAGTGCGCGCCATTTGTGTCCGGAGTAATCAAAGATGCTTTCAGCTTGTGGCTACACAGCCACGTCAAGCAAGGCACACTGATTGCTGAAATGGCAATCAGTAACGCGCAAAAACGCCTGCGTCTCAGTAAAAAAGTCACGCGAAAAAAAGTCACCACAGGCCCGGCTCTACCAGGAAAACTGTCCGACTGCACAGAACAAGATGCCACACGAGCCGAACTGTTTTTAGTGGAAGGTGATTCTGCTGGTGGCTCGGCTAAACAAGCGCGAGACCGAACCTTTCAAGCCGTCATGCCACTACGAGGAAAGATACTAAATACGTGGGAAGTGGCGTCCGAGCAAGTCCTTAGCTCAAGCGAAGTTCATGACATCGCAGTCGCTCTGGGCATCGACCCAGGCAACGACGACATTAGCAATCTCCGCTACGATAAAATCTGTATTTTAGCTGACGCGGATTCGGATGGCGCCCATATCGCATCGCTGCTATGCGCTCTGTTCTTACGCCACTTTCCAGCACTTATCAACAATGGTCATGCTTACGTAGCCATGCCGCCACTGTATCGTATCGATATCGGAAAAAAGGTATTTTACGCGCTAGATGACGATGAAAAACAAGGCATACTCGATCGCATTAGTGCTGAAAAAATGAAAGGCAAAGTCAATATTCAGCGCTTCAAAGGATTGGGTGAAATGAACCCGATGCAACTACGTGAAACCACCATGAACCCAGACACACGTCGACTGGTGCAGCTCACCATCGACTCAGAAAATAAAACCCACCAACTCTTTGATATGTTGTTAGCAAAAAAACGATCGAAAGACCGAAAAGCATGGCTCGAAGAAAAAGGTGATCTCGCAGAGACAGCATAAGGAAAACACATGGACTTTCTTTACCCTGACATTGAACCTTTCAATGAATCATTCGTAACCGTGTCTGATTTACACACCATTCATTTTGAGCAATGCGGTAACCCCAACGGCGTACCGGTTTTATTCCTCCATGGCGGACCAGGTGGCGGCATTGACCCATTGTTTCGTCGCTTTTTCAATCCAGACTACTACCACGTCATTCTAATCAACCAACGCGGTGCCGGTAAAAGCACCCCGTTCGCCGAACTGCGCGAGAACACCACACAAAATCTAGTTCAGGACTGCGAGGTGGTTCGAGAACTACTGAACATTGAGCAGTGGCTTATTTTTGGCGGATCATGGGGCAGTACGCTAGGCCTGGCCTACGCACAAACACACCCTGATCGCGTCACACGCATGGTTCTTCGTGGCATCTATCTAGCGAGCGAGCAAGAAAACCAATGGCTATTTGGTGGGCACGGTGCAAACTACCTGTTCCCTGAGTTTTGGGAGCCGTTTGCCGCCATCATACCTGAAGAAGAACAGCACGATATGATAAGCGCCTATTATCGCAGATTAACATCACCTGACGAATCGGTTGTAAAACAAGCTGCCTTAGCTTGGAGTGGATGGGAAGTGAGTGTCAGCAAATTACACCATGATGCGAAAGCGGTTAAAGCGTATCTTGAGTCACCTGCTGGAATTTCAATGGCGCGCTTAGAATGTCATTACATGAAAAATAAGTGCTTTTTTGAACCCAATCAATTAATTGAGAATATGCACAAAATACAACACATACCAAGCACGATTGTGCACGGTCGTTATGATAGCGTTTGCGCAGCAAGAAGTGCTTGGGTACTACACAAAGCATGGCCAAACTCAGCCTTACATTACGTCACTCAAGCCGGGCACAGTATTGCCGACTACGAACTCGGTAAAAAACTAAAACAATGCATGGATGAAATTATGACATCTAACGTAAACGAATAAAGGTTCTAAAGTAGGCAAATAACATACCCATCAACAACCCCCCCAAGTGACCGAAATTTGCCATGTTAAAAAAACCAAAAAAACCCAGCGCCATCCAACCCAACATCCAGACCACGATATCTTGCCGTAGCCAGTAACCAGACATCGGATTAAACTTTGCCATTATCCAAAGGTAACCAAATAACGCATACACCACGCCGGACAAACCACCAAACGCACTGATACCAGTGACAAAATATTGTAAACAATTAGAGCCAATAGCAGACAACAATACCAGCACAAAGAAAAAAAGCGGCTTCTCTTTTTTTTCAATCAAGCCACCTAATTCCGCAACCCACCAACAGTTAAATAAAATATGTAAAATTGAAAAGTGTAAAAACGCGGACGTCACCAACCGCCATGGCTGAGATAAACAAAAACGAAAAAAAACCTCAAGACGAAGATCTGGTGGCACTTGTCCCATAATAGGCAAAATCATAAGGTGCTTTTCCACACCACTGGCTGTCTGCTGAAATACATAAATGACAACGCTAATTAAAATCAAAGCGCGGGATAAAACTGGGAAATGAATTTGACGAGAAAAGTTTTTTCGATAACTCGCCTTTAATTCTTGTGTTTTTTTTCGTTCGGTATCAACCACTCGAACTTTAAATTCATCCGCTGATGGATCAGCTAAAAAGCGCGTCATCAAACTGTTAGCCTGATCTAACTGTGACCTACGCTCCACCCACACTTCAAAGACACCCTCATGAACTTTAACTTCACAACGTATCTGATTCGCTTCCAACACTCGAGCCAGTGCGATGGCGATTTTTTTTTTCTTTAATTCAGTTAATAATAACATAATTTATCACTACGATGACACATTGCCATCAGCTGTATGCAAATGAACATCTTGCTGCGGATACGGTATAGAAATACCAGCGGCATCCATTTGCTGTTTAACATTTTCATTAAAATCAAATACCGTGGCCCAGTAATCCCCTTTATCGGTAAAAAAACGAGCCAACAGATTAACCGAACTGTCAGCCAGCTCTTTAACAGCAATGACCGGCGCGGGCTCCGATAAAA
Source organism: uncultured Gammaproteobacteria bacterium (assembly GCA_902581285.1). GTDB lineage: Bacteria > Pseudomonadota > Gammaproteobacteria > Coxiellales > Coxiellaceae > CACHNP01. Next base: position 33,159 of record CACHNP010000006.1, read on the forward strand.
CACGCTGATCAGCGGATAAAAGCGATTCTATGATTGTCTTGCCCTGCTTGATATCATCATCATAACCAATCCCAACCACAATATCAGCTCGCCTAATATCATTTCTAGAGTAGTTCATCACCGCATTCTTCATGAACTGATCATTCGGAATGGTGATATCCTGATATTGCGCGGTACGTATTCTAGTGAATAAGATTTGAATATCCATGACCGTGCCAGTGTGCGAATTAATTTCAATAGCATCACCCACCTTAAACGGCCTAAAGATAATTAACAGCATACCGGATGCCACATTCGAAATAGAAGACCGCAAAGCCAAACCCAACGCTAAACTCATACCCCCCATGATGGCAAGCAGTGAGGCGGTTTGCACGCCAAGCTGCGCTAACACGGCCATGATAATCAGCAGCATGATCACGTAATGCAGCATTCTATTTAGAAATTGAGCAACGGTCGTATCCACGTTGCGTTTTTTGAGTAAACGCAAATTAAATCGAGAAAAACGCCTCGCCATCCAAGTTCCAACAAAGAAAATAACTAATGCATACAAGACATGCAAACCCAAATTGGTTAGCAACGTCACCCAATGATCCCACACGGCTTTAGGTATCATATTCAGCCTCCCTGACTACTCTGTAACCCTTTGTATTTATCAATAATAAACCAGTTAACCCCAAGTTGCACGCAACTACAGCCATTTCAAGAGATTAGTTTGTAATCAAAAAAAATGTGAGTTAATATTTAACTTCCTGTTTTTTAATTAAATTTTAATAAAACAGACACTTAGTTGCGCTAAAAAAATACAAATTACATTTGATTGACTTTTTTCAAGCAATTCACCCTCTAATTTGCTAAAATGGCTTGATAAACTTAATGAGAGGACGTGTTATGGCAGTTTTTAATTTATTCCCAGAAGCGGTCAAGGTCAGCATTCACGATCTAGAAAATCAGCTACGCCAAGTTGAAGCAAAAGGAACGAAAGTACAACCTCGTCTCAACAACAAGCCATTTTTCAGCCACCCGGCAAAAAGAACAGCTTCACCCACTTCAAATTTATCAACCAATCCATATGGATTTCTACAACAGGCACGCTCGCACACGACACCAAAAAAAATCCAAAAACCAAAAGCCACAAACAAAAACGTGGTGTCATTACCCACGCCTAAATAACAACAAGGCACGCAGACAGAAAGTCCAACATCGATGCGAAGGATATTAACTTAAGCCCAGCAGGTCAGTTCACTGTAAATAACTCAGCACAAGCCTGATAGTCAGAAAATAACAATCACAAACTACTTCTACCAAAATTCTTATACCGGTCTATTAAAATTGGAATCTTCAATACCACTGAAAACAGGTGTAGCTTTATACCACAACAACACCGAATTTTTTAACATCATATTACTGACTTCATCAAACCCAAATACAATTTACAACGAACGTTTAAGAAAAGGAAAAACAATACCATCCATCATTTGGTGAAAATACTGATTTTCTTGAGGACGTATTTTCAAATCAGGCGTCTGACCATTTGTTTCACTCCAAGATTCAATAGTAGAAACACATTCCTCAACCACGTCTTTTTCACTGACTGGATCAATTGGTTCGACAATTTTCTTTTTAATAATATCCGCGATTTCCGAGTATTTGCAATAGTGGTTCACTGAACTGATAAATTGATTCCTCGGACTAACCATCATCCCGACATGACTTGATCGAAACCAGTCAGTAAAAGAATAGGTACAGTGTTTATTACCATTAATTTTCGCCCTACACTTCCGTGTCTTGGAGTCACAGCTGGCATTTCTCGCTAATTCAGTTGGATATGAAATATGTATATCAGCATCAGTCATACAAAGCATATCAAGCGTTGTTTGTGCATCAACAATGGGATCATCCTTTTCTGCCACAACCAAGGTTGGAACACCTTCCATCTTTTCTACAGTGACACCCCACTCCGATCGCAATTTTTTAGTTAAACGGTTAAACTGAACAAGCATATTAATCACAGACGACCTAAGATTAAACGGATTAATTTCACTCTTCTTGGGATAATGTTTAACATTAAAAAAATTCAGAGCATGAGCAAAAAAACTTTTATTTCTGTTCTTGTATCGTGTCCCCGGCGAGATCAACACCAAAGCGTCTGGAAATTCACTGTCTTCAATGAGGTGCAATAGTCTCAGCGCCAGAGACCCTCCAGTTGAGTAGCCCACAACAATCACCTTAGAGACACCTGTTCGCGACTTTAGGGCTAGGAAAGCACGATGAGTTGACGTAATCCAGTCAGTGTATCTAGCAGCTGATGCATTTTCTGAGCTAGTCCCATGACCCGTCATAATCGGTGCGAATAGTGCTGCGCATTTATAGTTACCCTTTATTGACTCACTGATATTTCGCATATTCGAAGGGTTGAGGAATAAACCATGATATACCTTGAGTTAAAGCCAGCAAAATAGTGCGTGATTTTTTGCATACGACACTCCCCATTTACTTGGACTTATAGCACATAATGCATGAAAGTCAAAAAAATATATCCTTCTGATTATAATGTAAAAAATCACAATCACAAAAGATAGCAGAGCCTTTATTTCATTACCAACTCAAGGAACGACTCAGATTACACCCCATTAACTGAACCAAGCTGCGAACTCAACTCACTCCACCCCTTTAAGTCAAACGTAATACCAGTTACACTCATCGAAAGTGCGTCTGAACAATCAGAAAAAAAACCTTGCTTTAAATTGGGCTCAGACTTAAGTTTGTTTTTTTTCATTTTTGGCCATGACTCTGTGAAAAGTTCAATTTTATGCTTTAACTTATTGTATTGATTTTCATAAAAAACATGAACTCGTGCAGATTCCTGTTGCAAACAATCCATTTCACGCGCGTATTTCTCCAATTCACTGCTATCTACACCAAACAATAGCCCCTCAGATGAACCATCTATACGAAGATCGAAGAAACTAAAAGAATCAGCGCCTGAAACACTAACCTCAAGACGATTTGCAAGGTTGTTACAAACAAAATAACCGGCATCAACCAGCTTTTTTCTCCCATCTTTATAAACACCATAAAGCTTATATCCTACACGCTTAATATCTTGTGTTATTAACTCTTTTTTCACTATCCCACTAAACAAACTAGCTATGTTTCTTTTATTAATCGACATCATATCAATTGAAGCATTACTCACACCATGTCGCCCCAACTCTTTCAGCCATTTATTTTCCAACACGCCATCCTCAACAAGTAAAATCGGAATAACATCGATAGATTGTTTTTTAATTTTATTATTTAGGATATATGATTCAATTGACTGCTCATCAGTCGGGTACCCATCAGAATAAAATAAAACAGGCCCTTCAATTGAACACTCTTTCAATTTTTCTAGTGCACTAACATAGTTAGTAGTCTTACCTATTCGCTCTCTTGCTTTATTTACAGGGCCTTCTGGACTCGTTAATTTACTTAATATTCCTTGCGACAACAACTCGTTGTTATAAACCAATTCGCTGGTTTCAGCAAAAAGAATCAAGTTAACTCGACACTTTTCGTGACCCCATGATTCAGCTGCAGACGTCATCGCCCAAAAAAGGGCTATCAGTGTTTGACACCAAGAGCTATTTTCATTTGTCATTTTTCCCATACTACGTGATCCGTCTATAACGAAATTTAGAGTATAGGTGCCTTCGTAATCCGCTTTAAAACGGCATTTAAATATAGTACTAAAGCCAACCCCCTTTTGAGAAAGTCTAGAGTACCAAATGGCTTCTTGCATTCCCAGTGTACGAGCCTCACGCGTCAATTTCTGTCTTTGCGCAACTAAAGTGTCCTTAGTTATTCTTTCAATACCCGCTTGACATTTTCTCATGCACCGCGATTTTGCATCTTTATTCTTTTCTAGCGCCCATTTTTCCTCATTTTTTAACTTTTTCTTTAATAATTTATTCTCTTTTTTCTTAAGCTCATGCACACGATGGTAAACAGATTTAATCTTACCTAGCAATAAATTCGTGTACCTATTACTAATATATGCTTTAAATTTTTTTTTATTCTCACGTGCTTCATCTGTTAAAGGCTTCACCGCCATATCAAAGCCACCTTCTATGATACCACTGACTACACTGTGCATCGCTTTCGATTCTTTTCGCTCAAACCTACCAGTAACACAAATCTCTCTTAATTGATTGAGCACATCCAAACAAATTTTATCATGCTCAAACTCATCTGCTATTTGCAATTCTAAAAATGCTTTAACATCATAGTTAATATGATTAAAATACGGATGAGAACCCAGTTTTTCATCATCTCTCTTAATCAAGTCAACATCGTGATTAAAAAAACGCCGATGAATATTCTGACATAATTCCTCCGGCGAACTTTGATTCAGACACTGCTTATACATTACTTTCATATCGTCATTAAAAAAAGCCAATCGACCCATCTCAGAAACCAATTGTTCCAGCAATTTCGCTTTGTTGTCACTCTTGTTATTATGCTGTATTATTAATGGCGTAATGAAAATATAAAGACTTAATCGCATTGAGCGTATAAAGTAATCTTCCAACAAGTCTTCATTTGTAATTGTTACATTCTGAACTACTTTAGGTGAGGATGGTTTGTTTTTAAAGTTCTCATTGAAACTAAAAAATAAGGCCGTGTTACCAGGACGTGGAAGCGGACAGTGAGTGAGAGATAAACCACTTACAGAAGTGGGGCAAGGAGGCACGGAATCCGATTGAAAAAGGGAAGACAATGAAGTAGCTTGATATTCAACCGATGATCTTATCGAACTAGAGCCGGTGCACTGCTGTAAAAAATCCTGCACCGAAAGCCTTTGCCGACCGCCATAAGTCTTATTTAACCTATCTTCTACCGTCGATTGACGATGCTTTAGCCCGTCCGAAGAAGTCTTAAAAAATGTCTTTTTCATCATGTCTCCACTTTTTTCATTGATACCCCACTGCAACAAATACAACACTGATGAATCATTCATGGAACAGATGAAATCTCAATTCTTGAGAAAAGACGCCCCTAAACAACCCAACAAGTTAAAATTCAATCAAAAAATGATAATTTGTGCGTTTATTTTAACCAATAATAACAAAATAATGGCTCTAATTAAAAAAGAAAACCAAGAAAATAATTATATAAGAATTAAAAGTCACAATAATTCACAGAAAAACTCATTACCTTATTGCAATGGAAGTAAAAATATACTAATTTTCGTTGTGTTACTGATATACTCGTCAATATCACTGAACCTCCACTCTCACAACTCAGCAAGCAATAAAGTAAGGAATTCTGCATACCCCCCCTCGTATCACGCATGGATTGCGCACATTAACCTATCATGTTAGCTTAATAAGAGCTTGCTTTTTTCATAATTAAGACAAAAACAAGTCAGTTGGCACACTAACCCGGAAACCACCCCGAATGAAAAAATTCTTTCTCGTCTATTCTCACCCCAGCACAAACTCGTTCAATGCCGCAATCAAAGAAACTGTGATCGAAACTATAATGGCTAAGAACGATCATGTTGATATTCTCGACTTATACGCTGAAAACCACAATCCCATTTATCGACTCGAAAGCACCAACGATGAAACGCGAGACCACCGTGACAGAATTGACGCTTGTGATACCATCATCTTTATTACGCCTGTCTGGAATTACAGAATGCCTGCCATGATGGAGGGCTGGATCGATAAAACCATACAAGCCCCCTGGGCATTCACATTTAAAAAGCTATTGACCAACTGTAGCGTTCCATCAGGTAATTTATGTAAAAAAACAGCGATTATTTTCACCACTTCTGGCAGTACTCGATTATCAGCAATACCAACAGCACGATCCACGAAGCGTATTTTTTGTTCCTTGTTACGTCTATGCGGTATCAAGAAAATTAATTATAGACGGTATTATGCCGTTCCATTTGTTAGCCAGAGAAAACGTCAACGTTATCTTAGAGACGTCCATCGAACCATCAATAAAATGTGCTAAGCACACCGTATTTCGAACAACGTTATCAAAAAAAGAAAATAAATGTAAAAAAAGATTCAACGACACAACCTATTTGTTATAACAAACAGAGACACGTAATATGAAACGCAGCAGTACTGAGATCTTGCCAGGATCTCAATACTCCCACACAATCTCAACTCACTACGCAGCTTGAGATGAAGCAGCACCTAACTCTTCTACGGTGTCTGCAATCGTACCATACCCATCATTAGCGACAGGCAAGCGAACATCCTGTGGATTTTCACGACGCCAAAACAACCAACGAGAGTCTCGCTGAGCTAAATTCCCCTGAGACGGGAATGGCGTTTTTGAACATTGATCTCGCATATGCTCACACCCTTTAGCAACACCGATACCGGCGAGAGCTATCACAACAGCCACCAGCACAAAGTTCGATAAAATTAGACTATTAAGCTGGTAGTTGATTTCATCCTGACAAAAAGCATCCTTGTAACTAACTTTAGTTGCATTCTCACAATACAGATTAGGGTGAATGTGAACGGTGGCATCAACCATTTGAGATGACAGCAAGATCATCGCTTGAACCAATCCAAAAACCAGTTTTTTTTCAATTGTATTTCTCATCATATTCTCCAATAATTTGGGGTAAAAACACCTCTGTCATTAACGACATGGTTTTTATAAATTACGTGTAAGTCACGTTAAGTCTTAAAAAAAATTAAGCGATTACGTTAAAAAACGATGCCTGAGATAAAATGAGTGAATTTAGTCAACGATCGAATTAACGTAACCGCTGGCTACTTGGAGGAAAGAGAGACAGTCTAAACAAAAGACCGAGTGTTATTGCTTGAGTGTTCATAGCGTGCTCCTTTCTGATGGGTTGATGCTATGTATTTTTGTTGCATCTTACAAAAACAAAAAACAAGTGTCAACGTTAAATTGCAACATCACTTCAGGCTATTAAGAAAACAAGGCAGTCATTTTCACTACTTTTATCCAGAATCCAATTAAACTACCAAACCTAAAGTTTCTAATATACCGTGACCGCCATTGTCATCGTCATTGTTGTGTTTTGTCAATTCAATAGCGTCTCGTCTTATATTCTATGAACAAAATTCTTACGACCATCCATATTTGCCTACAAGTCATCCGTACTTGCCTGTAAAAAGACACATAACATTGGCACCCAACACCACTGCTTTATTCTTCTCCACATCTCGCTCCTCCTCATGCTATCACTCCCAATCACAAAACTAACAAATTAAATTTGAGCGAGTGGCAATTTTGACTATTGTTCATGAACAGAGCCGCCCTCTGAATATTTAACTTGTTAACCATTCCCAAATGCTCTCCGCTTCGTCCTTATCCTCTTGCTTCTTAATATATCGATCATAATCTTCAAAACTATAACAACTCAATTTGCTATTTTGATTTAAGCTGATAACTTCTCTTTCGCCGCAACAGAGATAGGTACCGTCGCCAATATCATATGCACACTTCCGCAGACAGTAATAATTACCGTTGTTATCGACATACACAAACAATCCATTATCTGAATTACATTGTACGCATGAGTAATTACCTTCCTCATCCATATTAAAATATTGACCTGGCTCACAACACATTGCTTCCATGCCTAAACCGTCATAACAAACCGATTTATTGTTCTGCGCATTTATCTGTAAAAACACACACATCATTGGCAGCCAACACCACTGCTTTATTCTTTTCAACATTTCACTTCCTCCTGTCGTCTCTCTCAAACATAAAACTAACAAAATCATATTTGACCGAGTCGTAATATAGTCTATTTTTAAAAAAAAACTGAATTTCACAAAAATAATTATAACTGCCTGATTTATTCAAAAAAGCAAACTCAAACTCACTAATAATCGATGATAACTTCAGTTCCAATACCCATTATCAATACTTTAATTCAGCACCCAATTAAACTACCAATAGGTTCATAGCGATAGCACTAATCTATTTTGCTGTTTGATTACACTCATCCAGCGACACCATGACGTCTCTCTCATTTTTTTCTAGTGACACAAACACTGCAACCAGGGACGGCGAATGCATCACATAAAAACCCTGTCAGAGAGGCATGGCACCACATTCAAACGGACGCGACAACTCGAGCAGTATTGCCTGTTGCGGCCTTATTTTTTATAGTGAAACAGTACAAAGTAAAGCTCTGTTGTTCTGGTATTTGCTCTAAAGACACCAGGTTTTCCAATACATACACGCCACGATCCAAGCAGTATTCATCAATAAACTTATGCTCAGCTCCACGCATAATGCCGGGACAATCCACACCAATTAAAGCGACCCCAAGTTGAATAAGGGCATCGACCCACTGTTGTGTTACGTGTGGATGATCAACAAAGTAGTCAGGACTCATACCACATGACGCTAACCAACCCGTCCTCAAAATAACACTCTCACCGGGACGCACTCGAGCTGACAACCACTCGGTGTCCATGACATCAATTCGGCGCCCTCTAACATCACTCACATCAACCAAATGACAGCGCGACACGCACTGTGACAACGGCAAACCATCCGTGTGCATAATGTCTATGTGCGTGCCCAAATGCCCCAAACGGGCTAAATCTAACGCTCGAGCATCGGCGTTTCCCGGTGGCCGCCAATCATCTAAATCCATGCTTAAATCAATCCACTTTTTATACCTAGTCATACACCACCCCCTTTAATTGCCACTAACCGCGGCTCAAATAAAAAAAACCAGTGTAAATAAACAGCGAATAGTATAATATCGATATAATATTTATTTATAACGAATTCAGGACAAATCGCCATGAACCAGAAAAATAACCCGGATTTCGCCAGCGCACCGATAGTCGGCATCACCTACGACCGCGCAATGGACTCAACCCTTGAGCAATCGCACATGCACGAGAGAGCCCAATTACTATACTGCCAAGCGGGTTGCTATCAAGCAGAAGTGGATAAGCGTTTTTTTCTCACCCCCCCCCACTCACGCCCTATGGATTCCTCCACACACCCGGCATCGCGCTTATTCTACCAAGCCGGTTCAGTATCGAAGCCTGTACATAGACCCACAACATTTCAAATCCATTCCTGACGATATACGGATTTTACAAGTCTCGACGTTACTTAAATCATTGATCCAAAAAGCATGCCAGTTTCCCTGGGATTACTCTCAAGCCAGCGCTGAATACCGAATAAGCACCGTCATCATCGATGAAATTAATCAAGCCCCTACTCAACACTACCACTTGCCGTTATCAGATAGCGCAATATTGCATAAGATACGAGATTACATACTGGAACAACTGGGTGAAAAACTAAATAGCCAACAAATTGCAAGTCACCACGGAATCAGCGCCAAAACACTCAATCGCTTATGCCAGCAACAGATCGGCATGACATTTGATCAATGGCGACAACGAATCAAATTACTGCACGCTATCCAATTACTGTGCCAAGGCGCAAGCACCACTACCGTAGCCCAAGCCTTAGGCTATAGTAATGACAGCGCTTTTATATACCGTTTCAAACAACTCACCGGCAAAACACCAACGGAATTCATTCGAAGTAAAACAAGCTAATTTAGGTGATCAGATAGCATCTCCCACCTCCAATCGTAAAAAAATTGCACTAATAAAAAAAAAACATTAGACTATTATCTCAATCAATAAAAAAAAATGTTTGCGAGATAAAACAATGAAATATTCCCTCGATCAAGTCATCACCTTCATTAATGTCGTTGAAGCACACAGTTTCACTCAAGCAGCCAAACGAATGAGTCTATCCAAAGCGATTGTCAGCCAACGTATTAAAGCACTAGAAGAACACCTGGAGACCCAACTATTTATTCGCACCACACGAAAGCTTTCACTCACTGACGCGGGTCAAATCTTTTTTGATAACGTGAAAAGCATTGGATATCAAATTGAGTCTTCAATCGAAGACATGCGAAGCCACCAAAAAAAAGCAAAAGGCCCACTCAAACTCATTATCCCAAGCGGCGCTGCCACAGTTTTGGGAGAAAAAATTATCCCGAATTTCATTAAAGACAACCCCGAAGTTGAACTAAACGTCCAAGTCGCCGGCCACCCTCTATCACACCTGGACAAACAGTTCGATTGCCTATTAACCCCACATATTAAAGGAATGCCATTACCGGACATGAACCTTGTCGCAAAAAGCCTTGTCATCGCCCCCGTGGGTATTTATGCCACACAAGCGTACCTAGACAAACATGGCACACCACAAAGTCCAGCAGACTTATCAGAGCACCACTGCCTGGCTACATTTGAAGGCCCTTGGCCATTCAAAGAAAGCGATCAACCAATCCACTTTGTCAATGTTAGCGGAAAAACAAAAACCAATAACGACGCATTCATGCATAAAATTGTGAACGACGGTCTAGCACTATGCTATACCTACTCGAGATTATTCACACAAGAAATAAAGAAAAAAGAGATAGTCTCATTGCTAAGACCGTACTTGAACTTGCAAACCGAGCTATATGCTTTGTTTCCCCAGTATCAGCACATGCCATACAAATTGCGCGTTCTGCTAGACACCCTGGAGAAACATTACAAAAAAGAACAAAAGCTCATTAACAGCATCACGCCATAGATGGATTTGCCAAGTACAGTCGCCCTTCAGAAAAAGTTAACCATGTTTTATTTTCAAAGTCGTACAACTTACAAGATTTGAAAATATTCATCACGCGACACCATGAAAATTGGTACTCTAAAATATAATCGCCATAAGTCTGCTTAAGATCATGATACGCACGTTTCAAATTGTAGAAAGGAATACGTATATCAACGTGGTGCGGCGTGTGAATCATAATACTGTGAAACAACATCTCAGATAACTTTGAGGTACGAATCACCGTGCTGCAGTACATAAGACCGATTGTGTGACACCAATCTTGCTTAAGATCAAAGAAAGGAATGTCCGGATGCGTGTGATGCAGATACACTATCGTTGAAATGTAGTAAGTAAAAACAACAAACGGAATGATAACAGCGCACAAGATACCGAGCACCCCGCCAGCAAAAAAGAAAGCTAACGTACTCATACCAACGAAATACGCAAACACAAATAGCTTACCCATCATGTAACCTCGCTTTTCTTTAGCGTCTTTACCCGGGTTGTATTTCAACATGGCTTGCCACCACACTTTGCGAAAGTAATGAAATCCATTGGTGAGAAACGATCGTTCGATTCGATACAACACGCGCTGAAAAAAATTAAGATCAGCGTATTCACGCGGAGACAAAGGCCTCCAAATCCAGTCAACAGGAGAAAATGAGGTAAAACCATGATGTACCTTGTTGTGCCCATAAATCCACAAGCGATAGACACTCAAAGCAGGCAACATAAACACGGTTCCCAGAAATTCAGCCACGCGAGAGCTTTTAAATAACGTGCCATGCGCAGCATCATGCGCCCATATAAACATCATCGCAGTAGCGACTCCAGAAAGGAGACCACCAAGCAACTTAAAGACAAATGAGTGTGTAAAGAAGATCAATGAAAATCCACCGAGGAAAAACACCAAGTCAAATAAATACCAGAACACCGCCTTCGCCGGAACACGACGATAGCAGGACTTTGAAATCACACCTCTAACCGATGACAATTTGACATTTTTCAACTCTTCAAACAAACGATCTTTGGCCATAAGTTACCACCTATAGGTTATCACTAAAAATAATGAGCACATCATATCAATTCAAGGGTAAAAAGTCATGCTTTTAACCAAAAAAAAACCGAACACAGACGCAAAACAAGAATAAAAATCAATAACTTACGAATATTATTTATTAAATAATTATTAAAAAAATCAAGATAAGTTAAATAAAACAATTACATTGGGCGCATACGATCATGCGGGCAAGACAAACACATTAGCTGGTATTTATTTTCTAGCAACGCCCGTTTCTCTCGCCGCCAACATAACCGCCTCAGCGACTGCTTCGACAACCCCTTGATTAAACACACTAGGAATGACGTAGTCTGGTGAAAGCGCGTCTTCATCGATCATATTGGCAATCGCGTGCGCTGCCGCCAACTTCATTTCATCGTTGATATCGGTTGCTAAGCACGCTAACGTGCCTTTCAAAATACCAGGAAAAGCCAGTAAGTTGTTGATTTGGTTTGGGTAATCGCTACGACCTGTTCCCATAACAGCCACATGCTCGCGCGCAATTTCCGGCATGATTTCAGGTGTTGGGTTCGCCATCGGGAAAATTATCGGATCACTGTTCATCGCCTGCAAATCGGCCACAGAGATCGCATTCGGCGCAGATAAACCAACAAACACATCAGCCCCTACCATGGCATCAGACAACACACCCCGCTTATTGTGAGGATTCGTGGTCTGCAAAAATGCCTGCTTAGCTGAGTTGAGATCTTTGCGATCACTTGAAATAATACCAGACCGATCGCAGCCAATGATATTTTTGACCCCCAAATGACGAAGCATGTCTTTGCAAGCCGTGCCTGCCGCACCCACCCCGTTAATCACAATGGTTAAATCTTCTGGCTTTTTCTTTACAATTTTAAGTGCATTAATCAACCCAGCGGTTAACACCGCGGCTGTACCATGCTGATCATCGTGAAACACCGGAATGTCACATTCTTCACGCAACCGATTTTCAATTTCAAAACAACGTGGTGCTGAAATATCCTCCAAGTTTACCGCTCCGAAACTCGGCGCAATCCGCTTCACCGTTTCAATGATTTCATCGGTGTCTTGCGTGTTCAAACAGATTGGAAATGCGTTCACGCCGGCAAACTCTTTCAGCAACATTGCCTTACCTTCCATCACCGGCATGGATGCCTCAGGACCAATATTACCTAAACCCAGTACAGCAGAACCATCCGTAACGATTGCAACCGTGTGATTTTTAATCGTGAGATTATGAACTTTTTCCGGCTTTTCGTGTATCGCCATACACACTCGAGCAACGCCTGGCGTATACGCCATCGATAATTCATCCCGATGGGTAATCGGAAAACGGCTGGTTACTTCAATCTTCCCGCCCAAATGCATTAAAAAAGTTCGATCAGATGTGTGTCTAACTTCCACTTCTTCAATCTCTTCTAACGCCGCTAACATTTCTCGAACGTGTTCTCGACCTCGTGTACTGATCGTAATATCACGCACCACATGATGGTGTTCACTTTTGACAATATCAATCGCACCAACGTGCCCACCCAGCCGACTGATCGTTGACATCACGTCGGTTAGCGTTTTCGTGTTATCTGAGGTACATAATCGTACAATCACAGAATTACTGACTTCCACATTAGACATAAGTTCACCTCAAAATTACATAGAATGGGCCAAATATACCACAACCAACCCAACATTGCATCCGGTTAAGCACGGCAGGCGGGGCGTAACCGGTGTCTCACATCTGAATACACTGCTGAAAATCGCCCCCATAGCGCACCGCCTCTTCCAAACTCGCATTGTCCTTTTTCAAACGCTCGTTTTCAGATTGCAAGCGCTCGATCACTTGCGTCAATGATTCCTTTTGCTGCGTTAACTGCTGCTGCGATGCTTTTAATTGACGACGCTGCGTTTCTAACAGTTTCATCAAGCGAAATTCATTAGCGGTTTTTTTTGGTCTTAAATCTTGATACGTGTGATTTTTTTTAAATGGCACTGGCAATCCTTAAAAGCGTTAAGCAAAGACGCCATAATAACATGCTCAACGCAAGCAGAACACATCAACCTAAAATCATTCAACCGAATATGGCAATGTAACATCCGGGTTATTTTCAGCAAACTCCACGATACCCTGATTACGCAATTCGCATGCCGGACAAACACGACAACCTTGCAGAGGGATGCCGCGATAACACGTGATCGTGTTCTCCAGCAGGAATGTCAGCACACCTAACTCATGCCCCAAACGCATAGTTTGTGACTTTGTCATGTCTATCAACGGCGTTTCAATTTTGAAGCCAGGCTTATTCAAATCCTCTCGCAACAACGACTGAAGTCGATCCATGTAGTCACGACTGCAATCACGATAACCGTAATTATCAGACTCTAACTGAATTACCCCCATGTAAATACTGTCGGCACCAATGTAATCCGCGTGAATGGCAGCAAGCCGCGCCATCAAACCGTTACGCCCAACCACTAACGTACTCGGCACCCCGGACGAGCACTCAATTTCTACCCACTCATTCATCAACGCATTTTCAGTCAAGCCAGGTAAACAGTCAACCGAGACCTCCAGTCGATCGACATCAAAATACTGCGCAATTTTCGCAGCACGCTCGAGCTCAACCGAATGCAGCTGACCATAACGAAACGACATCGCTAACACATTCTTAGCGCCAAACGTTTTTATTGCTAAAGCCAGACATAACGATGAATCCATTCCACCCGAATGCACAACAATGGTTTTTTTAGACACCTTACCTAACGTCACATTATACCCCCGTCACCTCATCCCAAATAGCCACCTGCAATCGTGGAGAGTATCTAAAAAGATGTGTTTTACATTGTTCTACAACCCATGCTTGTTTAGCCTGCAACTGCTCACGCGTGCCACCCTCAGGCATCAGCCAAACACGGGAAGTGGGAATATCGTAAGGCCCCACATAATGTTCAAGAATTTCATTAACATTCGCAGGCTCAGAAACCACGAACTTAAAATGCGCCTTGTCCAATACTGATAGCTGCGATAGCACCTTGGGCACTCGCGCCTTTGCTCGAGACTCACCGCTATTGTCAAGCTTAGGACTCACATTGATTTGATTTAAGCGTTGACACAATGTCAAATCCAACACCAAGGTACCGTTTGTTTCGATTTCGATATACACAGAGCACCCAGCCTCTGCGTCAAGTGCGTCAATAAAAGCAATCAACTGTCGCTGCTGAACCACCGGCTCACCGCCCGTAATCACTAAATGCGCCCCTTGCTGTAATGCACTTAAGCACCCATTATCACGCCAACGTTGCAACAGATCGGCAAATTCAATTTTCTTTCCTCGCCGCCAAACCGCTTTTGAGTCACACCCCAAATGTTCACCAGTTTCAGGGTCTTTATAAGAGAAACCCAAACAATCCAGATTACAACCCGCCAATCTCAAAAATACCGCGGGCACACCAGCACTGACACCCTCGCCCTGAACACTATAAAAATCTTCGCAATACACCAAACTCGTTTTCATAATCACATCGCTTTTTAATTATGCTTCAACACGGTAGGCAGCAGCAGAGCGTGCATTCTCAAACACTTTCACCTCAACCAGACGCACACGCTGTTCATCAACCGAGGCAGAGCGTTGTAACAGGGCATTAAAAGTGCCATACAAAAAACGCGCCAAAGCTTCTGCGGTCGTATTATCTCCCCCAGGTAACAAAAAGTATTTATTTTTTTGCGCTTTTACAAATGCTAAAAGCCCCGTATCCTGCTCTGAAATCAGGGTGCAGTGATCCCAATTCTGCTGTAACCACACGTCGAATAAAGACTTGATGTCATTAAAATCGATCAAGAAATCATAACCATCCAGCTGTTCACCCGCCAATAACACCACGACACGATAATTATGCCCATGCAAGTGCTGACACTTTCCTTGATAGCCTTTACCCAAGCGGTGCGCAGCAGCAAACTCTTTTAATTCTCTTTCAATCAAGTACATAGATAACCCTCACGAGAAAAGCAGTCACAAACTGCGAATAAGAATGGGTAACATAATAGCCAAAAAATTGCGCACAATCAAATCCTCGGATCAAGCCAAACCCAACTGAAATTAGTCGATATATTTTAGTTTATATTTATTAAATTTAATAAATTCTTAATAAAAAAGCGGTAAAATAGCCCTCAATAAGATAATTCGAGCCAAGTTACATCGAGCATAGGAGCAACAACAACCATGAGAAAACCATCAACAGAAGACAGCAGCCAATCAAAATCACCAGACTGTGTTAGTCAAATTGGTCGGGAGCTTCAAGCTCAACCTACAATCGACGCCACTACTGCGACACTCGATAAAATCGATATTTTTACTAGTCAGAGACCTGACAGCACAAATGCACAAGACAAGAAGGAGCAAAATAAAAGTGCACTAACAGAGATAAACAACGAACTTCTTAAGCTAAGTCAGTCAAGTGAGCACTCATACGAATATGAATCTCTCATTGAACACATAAAACGCATAGAAACCTGCCGAGAACAGCTGGATGCTGTCAAGAGAATATTATCGCAAGCTGACCTTTTTACACAATTTTTTCAAAGTAATTATTTCACCTCACTCTCAAGTGGAACCGAGCAGCATGAGTCTGAACTCGAACAAGCATTCAGCCTTTATTCGAATGACTCAGAACAACGCCTAGCATTGACACAACTAATTAACGATACAAAAAACCTTCTTCGTACATTAAGCCAGAAGTTATCTCACACTTTATACGTTATTCACAAAAAAGTTCCCGAACTAGACTCGCTTTCTGCAACTCCACCAGTTTTATATCGCTCCCAACACGCGCCTGCGAGCCTAGTAGCAAACCCTTTCATACCGCTGATAAATAACCTGCTCATGCCAGAATATCGGACTAAAATTTTCGAAGAAAAAGCAGTCACCATCCATAATGCCGACGATCTAGAAAGTGAACTTCAAAAAAGAAAAAAAGCCATTATCGATGAAATCAATAAAGTTGACGAAGATGCCGGGCCTAATATCGATATGCCAGAAAGAGTGAGCCAATTTTATTATTACCCTCGATCCGCACTTGGGACCGCGATGGGTAATCATAGTGACATATCTAGCCTTCTCGAACAGCAAGGAGCTTTTGCACTACCGATTGAACTAGAAATAAAGCAAGCATTAGAGGAGGTGGTAAAAGCTTTAGTGAAAAAAGGAGCCTGTTTTACTCGTCACCTCAAGCTGAACGATGACATAAATAACAACTTAGATCCATTTCATGCCAACAATAATGATCAAGGAAATAACGATCTTGTCTTCGCTTCTGCGGGTGACAATCCACTCCTCAACTTCACGGCATTGGCTAACCTCCATCAACACCACCCCAGCCACTTTATCGCCAACCAAATTGTAACGTCCACATCATCCTTTCAACAACTCCTATGGGTATTTGAAACAGTCGGCAGACTCGGTCTTTTCGCTAAACCTGGAAACACAATTATGCTGGCAGCACCAACTCTCTCTAGAGGCTGGCAAGTTAATCATACCAAACCAAGCATCGATGTTGTGTGTAATTCAAATGCATGGATAAAAAATGAGGCACCTGGGATTGTAAACATGATGGCGCGGGCACTTTTAAACGAAATACAATTGTCAGAGCGAGACGACCAGAAGGTACTCCTATTTAAAGATTCCCCCCTTTTAAACGCTTTACCAACTAGTCTAAACCATGGACTGTTAGATCTGTGTTTATTTGCACACCTAGAGAGCTTCAGCTCGGACTTCAGCCAAGCCAAGCATGATAACGATGACACAAAAAAACAGCTTATCGCAAGACAATTATTAACTCATGTAAAACCTCACATAAACACGATGAATATCGAAGACAGAATTGCTTTTCGTAACTTAATGCTGTGTTTACAGCTAACTTCACAGAGTATGAGCAAGTGTGACATTGAACACGCTGGTGGTCAAGAAAGGGGACATATGTATGATCCTTTGATTTTATCATTAGTTTCCAAATTCTTAATCAACGACAAATCCATGGTGAAATTTAGAGAGGCATCTAAAGCACATAAAGATATGCTAAGCATAAGCATGTAAATTGACGCAAAAAAAACGGTATTGCCATGCGCAACCATAACAGAAGACAATAACACTGTCTCACTAGAAAAAAATGGACATGCGCACTTTATTGATCATTTGTATCTACTACGTACCCACCTACGTCATTTTTTTTGGTGGCATGGGTCTAGCAAAAATCAGTCAGAATACAGACTTAAAGTGTGTAATGCATTACGCCATACCGATAATGACACTATGCTATACATTCTTTTTATTCAGAACCCATTTTCAAAGATTACTCTCTCTAAATACTGTCAGAATCAAACAGCCATACCATAACAATGACTGGCGGTATCAACCGTATCACCACTTCACACCCACCGATCACGACTCTCATTCTCATAACACTTACAACAGCGATCATCACAACGATCCAATTTATTCCTCAGACCCCAGTAGTAACACTCATTGCGATATTGGAGGAAACTTTGATTTTGATAGTGGCGCCTGCTTTGACTACGATACCACTGGCGGCTTCGATTTCGATAACGTAGGTGACTTCGATTGCCCTGATTCAAGCGGAGACTGGTGATGATCGAATCCAACAACGCACTTTCCTTGCTTCTCGCTCCAATTAAAGTCATTTACACCATTGGCCTATTCATACTGCCTTTTGTACTAACGGTATGTCTTTTTATTTACGAAGGAGGTTACCTGCAACCTGGTCCACTGCTCTTTCTTCAATGTCTTGCCAATAGTGCCATCACTTTTATGTGCCTTTTGAGTCTAATTATGCGGCGGCAAAAAAAACCCAAGCCAATAAGTGCACACACCCGAAACAGTTACATTCACTTAAACACACCCTCATTCTTCGATGAAATTGGCATACAAAAGAACATTCGCGCATTCACCGATACAATAAAAAACCAAGCCAATAACAGAACAAGCAACAGTTGGCACCTAGAAGCACAATACGAATACAACAACACGAATGCACACACTGAAAAAACAATCGTTATTATAAAACAGGATCAGACCGATCAAGAAAAAAATAGAAAATAAACGCAGAAAAATTTACTTAAGTAGCTCAATGATAGCAGGATGATTGTATAAACACGCTATATCCAATGGCGTTTCTCCATCAGGGACTGTTTTCGCCTTAGAATTAGCCCCATACCGCAAAAGTTCTTTGACGATATTCACATCTGTATTTTGCGCGGCAAAGTGCAAAGGCGTGACTTGAGCCGCATCCAGGCCTACGCTTGGGTTCGCTCCCTGTTGCAGTAACCGACGAACGCAATCCAGATCGCATGCCATGACAGAGTCAATTAATGCAGTCTGTAACTCATTTTTATCCTTAATCACTTCAATCCCTCCAAACAATCACGCTGTGGGCAGGCAGCCGCAACAGACCCAAACCAAAAGAATTTACAACGCCATGTTAACATCCTAACATTAAAATAATATGATAAAATTACCTTACCTATTAAAACACTCACACACCCACACTGTCACACAAGTATTTATTAGAAAAAATGGGCAAATAAAATGCCCATTTTTCTACTCGATCAAGAGTTCATTAGCTTTGATCTAAGATCGAATTCCATTTTTCTAATGCTTCTTTTTGATTCTTTGACAAATCCTCGTCACCTTCGCATTTGATAGTAATAATTTCATCACCCTGCGCTATTGAATTCACAACATTCATATCATCATCTCCCTGCACTTCCCCAAAAACCGTGTGCTTACCATCTAACCAGGGGGTTGAGACATGGGTAATAAAAAACTGCGAGCCATTCGTACCTGGGCCTGCATTTGCCATTGATAATTTACCAGGAGCGTCGTGCTTTAGATCAGGATGACATTCATCATCAAACTGGTAACCCGGCCCACCGGTTCCAGGTATGCCCAGCGAGCCTTCTCTACTGTTTGGACACCCGCCTTGAATCATGAAATCCGGAATCACGCGATGAAAATTCAAATTGTCATAGTAGCCTCTATTAGCTAAATTCACGAAATTTGCCACCGTCTTCGGCGCTTTGTCAGCATCTAGCGTGAGATTAATGTCGCCTTTGCTTGTTTTAATTGTTGCCGTTATCTCCATGAGACCTCCAAATGTAATTAAGTTAAGCAGCGCAATGTAACACACTTTGAGTATAAAAAAAACTTCATACGCCAGGAACCCAAAAAAACTACGGAAACCAATCCCGGCATCACAGGTAGATTTTCATTTTAATTTAAGATAAAAAGTCAAAGTTTCACCACTAGCATTTCATCCATTTTAATATCATGCTTTTCAGGAAAACAATCTTCGACCCGCTGAAACGAGTACGCCACACCAATAAAACGAGGTTTTATTTCCTCGTTCTTTAAAGCAGCTAACGCTCGATCGTAATAGCCTTTCCCTCTTCCTATTCGATAGCCTTTTTGATCAAACGCAACACAAGGCACAAACACCGCATCAGATTGTGACAGCGAGACCAATTTGCACTTTTGCGGGTTAGGCTCAGATATACCAAATTCATTTGGGGTTAAGTGGTCAGGGTGATAAACATAAAAATCCATCAAGGATTTTTCTTTCATCACCGGCAATAAGACAGTGATACCTTCTTCAAACACAAAATCCAACGCGTCTTGCGTGGGCACTTCATTGTCGCAGTCAGCATACAGCGCAACGGTATTCCAATCTGAATTGCATTTTTTTTGTTTAAAAATTTCTAGCAGCTGACTGCTAGCACTTTTTAAATTATTAGGATTTAACAACGAACGCTGTTTTTTTATTTTTTTTCGAATCTGGTTTTGTTTAGATTGATTATTTTTTTTTGACATAAAAAAAGCTCTGTAAGGTGCTACTGGCTTTGATTTGAACCCAAAGGTTCAAGTGGGAATCACAGGCTGGCATCAGGTTTCTCAAACTTCTATTAAAAAAACAAAAGCAGAGAATCACAACAACCAAACAACTTCGAATCCCTTTTATATAAGTATTGTTTCAAAACACTCACCAACAGCACTTCACAGAGGGTACGCTTTTAATTATACCGTAACTTCTTCTTCTGCTGCCAGGAAATTTTCAATTTTATTTTGTAAATTTTGCACCCTGTTCCTAACCTCATCAACATACTCAGTTTTTTGTTTTCTTAACTCTAAAAGTTCATGTGTTATGTTAAGAGCAGTAACGACCGCAACGCGATCTGCACTGGTAATTGTTCCCGATTGGCGAACAACGCTCATTTGCTCGTCCAAATAACGAGCCGCTTCTTGCAATGTTTTGCCTTCGTCTTTTGGACACCTTACCGTGTATTCACGATCGAGTATTTTGACTGAAATTAAATGATTATCATCTTTCATACTAACTCTTCCTTTAGTTGTTTGATTATAGACTTAATTTTCGCTACAGCGTCATGGTGACGCTCCTGTAAAATAGATCGATCTTGGGTAGCGACCGCAATGCGTTGACGTAACGATTGATTTTCCTGTTTCAAGCTTTCAATTTTTTCCATCAAGCCCTGTACTTTTATTTCCAATTCAACTAATTGCGATTTCTCCATTGGTTCCATCCCTGTTAATATCAATGAGTAACAATGCACCCTTAAGATCATACCCTAACAATTTAGTTTATGCCACTGCGTTAGTGAGGTTTTTAGGTACCAAAAATGCATCAGTACCACTCATTACAGCGGCAGAGTAGCTTGATACAGCCATTCTTTTTCGTCTGCAGATAACACCGGCTCATACAGTACAAAAACACGTTGATGGTAGGCGTCAATCCACTCTCGCTCTGACGTTGATAGTTTTGATACATCAATCAGATAACGTGCGTATGGCACCATGGTCAAATTATCGAATCGAAAATGACTGGAAGCGGAATTAACTGGCTGAACCATCACGCAATTTTCTATTCGCACACCATACTGGCCTGTAAAATAAACACCAGGCTCATTTGACAACACCATACCCACACGTAAAGCAACACCAGACGCCACGGGTGATATTCTTTGCGGCCCCTCGTGCACACTCAAATAACAGCCGACTCCATGCCCGGTTCCGTGACCATAATCCAGCCCAACATCAAGCAGCGGTTTGCGCGCCAAGTAATCGATATCTTCGCCACAAGTGCCTCGCGGGAACACGTGATCGGCCAACGCCACATGGCCCTTCAGAACCCAGGTGTAATGCAAACGCATGTCATTGGTTGGCTCACCAAAATGCAAAACGCGCGTCACATCAGTGGTACCAAAGAAATATTGCCCACCCGAATCAAGTAACAAACATGACTGATCACCAATCTCATAATCACTTTCTTCCGTCGCACAGTAATGCACTATGGCACCGTGATCAGCGTAGCCGCAAATGGTTTTAAAACTCAAGGATTGAAAGTGTTCGCACTGCTGCCGAAACTCCAGCAACTTTTGGGTCATAGACAGCTCTGTTTGCCCTCTCCAATTTGCATGAGACCAAGCTAAAAATCGTATCAACGCCAAACCATCCAAACGATGCGCTTCGCGCATGCCTTTTTGCTCAGTTGGATTTTTACAAGCTTGAAACAACGCAACTGGAGAGCGGTGAAATAGCAGCTCACACCGATCCAGTTGCTGCTGTACCCACTGGCTGGTGATATGTGGATCCAACCACACTCGACCTTTTAGTTGTTGCATACCAGACTGACTAAACTGATCGTATTCCAAACAAATCACCCCATCATCACACAAGGATTCACTGACCTGTGGCGAGACTGAATCCAAGGCGACAAACAACATCGCCGCATCCAAACCAACGATCATGTACGCCGCGAACACCGGTAGTTCATCGAACAGCTGACCGCGACAGTTAGTTAACCAAGCGATTTGCGTCAACTCAGTCAACACCACAAAATCACAACTCTGCTGTTGTAGTTGCTCACGAATCAGCGACAACTTTTTACTTAGTGTCACCCCGGCATACTCAATTGGGTGCAGCTTCACATGGTTACTCGGTATATTCGGTCTTTCCTTCCAACACTGATCCACCAAATTCAAATTCAGTGCTTCCACCGTGACACCGTGCTTCTGTGCTTTTTCAATCAGCTGATTTGTTTTTTTTATGGTCACACAAGAGGGGTCGTAACCAATCGTTCTGCCAGCTGCCTGCTCACTCAAAAAAGTCACCATATCCACGTCAACACCCATGCGACATAACGATACCACCCCGTCTGGTAACTCATTTTCTGCCTGCAAGAAGTAGCGTGAATCGGTCCACAACCAAGCATGATTCAGTGACACCAACAAATCACCATTTGAACCGGTAAAGCCAGAAAGATACTCTCGCCTGCGCCAGCATGGCGCAACGTACTCGCTATTATGAGGATCACTACCAGGCACCCAGTAGTAATCAAACGATCTTTTTTTCATTTCAGCACGTAAACACGCAATGCGTTGCTCAAATTGCATTTCAATCCCCTTGAAAAACACGACCTTGATACAGTCTACTGAGATCTCAAAAGGAAGTGAATAGCAGATCATGCCCAAAGAGACAAAATAAAATCTTTAAAGTTAATCTCAGTCTTAGTTAAAACCGCAAGTACCTCTTATTGCATTATTTTCTCACTCTGGGTTTGTATATAACGAGGAGCTGTAGTAAGATTGTCAATATCGTGTAATCGAACAATTCGCGGCTTTTTGCTGCGCTAACAACAGGAGTATCATTGTGAAGAAAACCGTGACCATCGCCTCTGCAGTTGTAGCAGGCATGCTATTTTCAAACGTCGGGCTAGCGAGCAACATTCATGATTCGATAATGGCCTTGCTTAAAAAACCCGGAAACGACAAGGTAACAGTGTATTGGAACGCCGGTTACAAATATGGTGAAACCCCGGCCGGGGAAATTAAAAATAGTGCGCCCACCACTTACAGCTTCAGATCTGGCTCAGACAATTTTGCAAGCGATATCCTATCGTTCGACGCAACCATGTCTTTCAACCATTTCATGTTCAATACTGAAATCAACCACAAAAATGGAATCAACAACTCAAGTCGATTCACCCTAGGCACCAAAACCAAGATCGAAGGCCAAACTGTGCGTTTATATGTACTGACTAACAAAATCACCAGACAAGCAGCATTCAACATAATTGGTAATATGCAAATTACATTCAATGGAGCGACCGCCATTGCAGAAACAGACTTGCACCACGATCCGAGAACTCAAGTTGGCCTCAGTATCAGCCATCAAGATGGAACAGGCGTCGACGCCGCCGGCACAACAGTTTCAGCTGGCGCAGACATGATAGGAGCGTCATTCACACACAAATTCATGTTCGGCGGATCAACGCCCAGCGTTTTTTTAAACCTTCAAGGCATGGCAGGCCACTCCGGAGATAACCCAATACTTGGGGGCAGCACACTCAACACCAAAACACAGGGTCTATCTGCCTCTGTATTTACACAAAAACGCCTGTCAAATGGCCTGTTCGCTTGCGTAAGAGCAACTTATTCCGACCGAGCTGTTGCAGGTATCAAACTTAAAAATCAAGGTATCCGAATCAGTTTCGGAAACGGGTGCCCTAAACGCCTTGCCGATAACGACATCACATACTTCTCGTAAACAGTCGAGAGAAAAAAAGGCCCTTTGGGCCTTTTTTTTTACCTACCGAAACCGCCACGCAAGCACAGCAGAAAACCGAGACAGCAAAACTCATTTTAATACATCAAGGCGGCATTACCCCACCCAATACTGGCACGCACACACAAACCAAACCAGAAAAACAGGCACTTACAAAGCTATTGCAATAAAATTGCGCACCCTTAATGTTTTGCGAGGAAAAATACAGTAAAATAAAAGTTAAACAATCGTAACAAGAGGGTATATCATGCCACAGGAAGAAAAATCAATACGCTGGAAAACAATCGCCTCTTGCACAGAGACCACCAACATAACGATTGCAGCCATACCAGAAAGATTACGACCTGGCATTAAGAATTACAATGTAGGGAAAGACCCAAAACTCGGAATCAGGAAAATCACTCACACCACGCTTGATAAAGCTGAAGCCTGCCAGAAGGTCAGCGAGCGCCTCGGTCTTAGTGGCGGCGAGAAACTCACAAAGGATGACCTTGATAAAGTTCATTTAGACGCGGTCTCCGACACCTTTTCCCAATTAGAAGCGCATGCATTGCTGTACGCAACCGCGTCTTACCAATGCATTAAAGAAGAACAGACTGAAAAACCCGAGGCATTACCTGCCACTTTAGAAAGCAAAATCCAGAGAATACTGGATACGTACGAAAAAGAGCTGTTACAACTGCAAGTTGACACGCTTAAAAAACTGAAAAATGAAGCATCTCGCAAATGGAAAATTTCTAACATAGATAAAAATAGAAGACTCAATGAGGAATTAGATCACTACAAACAACAAAACATTGTCGAACTTCGAAATCAAATCGATGAAGCCTGTAACAACCAGTATTTAAATACGAGCATACAAGAGAATCAACTCAATAAAAAACAAAAATTACTAGAAAATAATGACAAACTACACCAAAAAGTGAGCACAAAAGAATTTAAAAGCCAATTCAAAGATCAGCTCGATCGAACTAGCGCACACGACGCTCATAGTGATCATGAACTGCACGTTTTCAAAGATGGAGATAATAGCACTCGATATTGCATCTTCACTAACGGGAGCGACAATTCGCACAGTAAAAAAAATCATAACAATGCCACTTACGACGCAACCGTCATAAATTACTGGGATAAGCTTCCAAACCAGCTGTCGATTAACACCCCATCTCTGGAGGTGTATTCTGAAGATCAAGATAAGAATGAACGACGCAATCAAGTAAAAGCATGTCTTAATCGCTATGTTACAAGGTATGAGTTAGATTCAGGGCCCAATAAAAGCGACTCAATCTATTATAACTTGTACACCAGCCTGCACCAACGTTCCGGTAACAAATATACTGACTATGATAAAATATTGCAAAAATCTCAAACCGCCACCTGCCAAGCGACCATCGACGCGATACATGCCTACAATAAAGAAGCAACAGCAACAGCAACAGCAACAGCAACAGCAACAGCAACAGCAACAGCAACAGCAGGAATCAAACCTCAATTTATCTACCTTAACAACATCCCAACCAATGGTTGGGGCTATGAAGGAAAGGATATATCTGCACTCAGCGGAACGCCACTAGAAGCCTTTCTTATGACGCGCATGGCCACCTTTCACATGTTGGCGAAGGGTATAGAAAGTGAACCCGAAAAACCTAAAACAGTGATTGGTAAGATCAATGCTTTCTACCAAGGTTTATACACAGACTTCCTCACACAATATGATAATCCCCCCGCCAACGAAACCTCTTTTGCTCAATACCTTAAGACGAAAAATATTGGTATAGCCGGGCAGGAAATGTATAAATTAGTGACCAATTTAATTCATGATGGAAATACCCACAACGCTTTTCGACAAAAATACCCACCAGAAAAACTAGTGGGCAAGGGTGTACTTGAAGTCATCCCCATCTTGGAAGAATTTACCCACATCGCCTACGAAGAAATTGCCGTAAAAGATCGATTAGAGACATTAGAAGCGCCCACTTTGGGTAACGAGAAAAGTAATCTAAAGAATCGTCTCAACTTACTCAAACGCGTTCTAGCCAAAGCCGTGTTAAGCGGAGATTACCTGATAAAAAAACAATCCTCCGAAATCATCGGCTGTTTAATTCAGGCCTTACAAGAATGCCAGCAAGAGACCTGCTTTAAAGGCTGCAAAAGTGCCAACGAAAGAACGCAATGGGTTGAGGCCATGAAGTACAACTTAATCACCGAAAAAAGTCTGGGGAAGTATCTTGAACATTATCTTAATGATGTAGACAACCTGGGAAGGTTAAGCGCTGAAGTCAATAAAACACTCAACAAGAACCACATTCAAGCGGGAGCAATGACACATGAGAAAGCAAAGTACTTCATGGGTGATGCGGCAAAATTAGAAGCACAAGGAAGATTTGTCACTTTTACAACTAACCAAGCGAGATCTCGTGAAATCAGCACACACATCCCTGGTGGCCGTAACCAAACACATAAGCTGAATCCAGATGCTTGCATCGAGCACATGAAAAGCGTCTGCTCAAGGGTAGCCTACATCGAACCCACATCAAAAAACACTCCAGCGAAAAATTATATCAGCGCACCTTTTCATGAGCCAATTAAGATTGATGACAACACAACCGTGATTCTCAGCCAAAAACCGGCGACCTGTCGCAATTTTTCGGTTGAATTCACTGGGACAGATACCTTATGCACGGTTAAAGAAAACGATGGTAAGTTTCACTGCAATACCGACGGTAATAACCTAATTACGGATGCAAGCCTGTATCTTGAGTACCAGGCATTGGCTGTCGCGATGTGCAACCGATACTACACCGACGACCCTAAACGCACGCTTGAGTTTGATATTTCAACCTTAAATCACAGTAGTTTAAAAATTAAAGGAAAACAAATACCAGTGCTCGACATCATAAAAGACACGTGCAAGAAAACAATTGCAAGCATCGAAATCAGAGATAAAGTAGAACTAAATGATAGATGCAAAATCAACATCACTGGCCCTGCTATACCGGAGCTAAAACAAAGCCCCACCCCAAAACCAGGGCAAAGCGGGGGATGAGTCACAACTTACAATAAAGCGCTATACTAAAGCAAAGCAATACTATCTATCAGCTGAAAAAAAACGAAAAAAAACCGGCGCAGAAAACTAAACGCCGGTTCTCTAGAAAGACCAAATTAAGATTTAAAAAACTTAATAGCAGCAGGAATTTTAGAACAGGTAGCAGGCTGAATAACATTACCACTTGCATTTTTTAATTTAGCAGCTGCAGCTTTGTTACACCAGGACTGTGCATTTGTAGCATCACCGTTAGCCATATAAGCAGTCATCAAGGGAACGTAAGCGGCTTGCTTACCAGCTTTGGCAGCAATAGAGCAGCTATTTAACGCATTTGAATTCTGCATAATAGCGAACTCACCCTTAACATACTTAGAAGCGATTTGAGTGATTTGCGCTTTTAACTTCTCTTTATCTTTTGCATTTTCTTTAAAAGCAGTCATGATTGCTTTTTGGATTTGCGGCTTATCTGCCTGGCTTTGCTTGATCATTTTCTGGTAAGTGGCCTGACACTGTGACAATGCCTGATCTGGGCTTTGCGGTGCCGCATTTACTGATACAACTGCACCAACTAACCCTAAAGAACAAAGACCTATTTTAACTAATTTCATTTACATACTCCTCGTATCAGCTGATACTATTAAAACAAGTAAATTATTATACAGACACAGACACAAAATTAAACCCCTAAAGTGGTTATTTTAGAGACAAAAAAAAGGGTTAACACAAAAAGAGTGAATCATCTACACGACAAGACAGAAATAAAAGAAAAAATCATTTTTTTTCATTAAGTTATGCAAAAAATCTGATTTGAGCGAGATATCCCAGGTCATAAAAGCCATAATGAATCGATCAACTGGTTATCACGATCAAAGAAAACAAGGATAAGTAACGTGGTAAATTACCCAGAATAGAGTTAAATTTAGCCAAAAAAAAACCACCATCATACAGACGGTGGTTAAGAGTTATTCGACAAAACAGTAATTACAGTTAACCCTGCTGCGAAAGAATTTTATCAGCTTCAGAACACAGCTGCACCAAAGCCATAGGGGCAGCATCACCAGCCCTAAGACCAATCTTATAGACACGCACATAACCGCCATTACGATCTTTGTTTTCTGGACCAATGTTTTCAAACAACTTAGTGACAGCCTTTTTAGAGCGCAACTTCGCAAAAGCTAATCTTCTTGAGTGTAAAGAACCGTTCTTTGCCAGCGTAATGAGAGGCTCTATAAAGCGTCTGAATTCTTTTGCTTTTGGCAAAGTCGTTCTTATCTCTTTGTGCTCGATAAATGAACACGCCATGTTTTTAAACATCGCTTTTCTGTGAGACGTTGTTCGATTAAACTTTCTTCCTACAATTTTATGGTTCATAATTCTGATTCCTAGTTTTAATGTAGATCTTTAGGTGGCCAATTATCAATAATCATACCCAAAGATAAACCTCTTGCAGCTAATATGCCTTTTATTTCCATCAGTGATTTTTTCCCGAGATTAGGGGTTTTAAGCAAATCACTTTCAGTTCGCTGTACAAGATCACCGATAAAATAGATGCTTTCTGCTTTAAGACAATTAGCAGCCCTAACAGTTAACTCCAAATCATCCACAGGTCGCTTTAAAGCAGGGTCAATAACTTCTTCTTCTTCTTCAGACTCCATGAGATCTTTGTAGCTCATTTCAACAAAACGAGACAACTGATGTTGTAAGATAGTTGCAGAATGACGAATCGCCTGCTCAGGATCCAAAGTTCCATCAGTCTCAAGCTCTAAAATCAGCTTATCAAGATCTGTTCTATTCTCGACACGAGCGTTTTCTACTTGGTAAGTCACCTTTTTAACTGGGCTAAATGAAGCATCGATGGAGATTGCACCCACTTCTTTTACGGTTTCTTCACTGTGTACACGAACCGTTGGTTTGTAGCCCCTGCCAGAAGAAACAGTAAGACGCATGTTAAGATTTCCTGCTTGAGTCATGTGAGCAATCTCGTGGTCGGGATTAATCACTTCAACACCTTCAACCAACTGTATATCAGCGGCAGTGACTACACCCTCACCTTTTTTATTTAAAGTGAGTGTTATTGGGTCTTTGCCATGGTATGAAATGGCAACACCTTTTAGATTCATGATCATGTCAACTACGTCTTCTTTTACGCCTTCAATCGCACTGTATTCGTGCTCAACGCCATCTATTTTTATCTCGGTTATTGCAGCACCAATCATAGAAGATAGCATGATACGACGTAATGCATTACCTAATGTGTGACCCAACCCCCTTTCTAAAGGTTCCAAAAAAATCTTCGAATGTGTACCCGAAAACTTTTGAACATTTATTGTTTTAGGCGTTAAGAAAGTTTTATAAATTTCTAGCATGAAGTACCTCTATTTAGAATACAGTTCGACGACCATATTAGCGTTATACGTGTGTGGAATCTCTTCACGATGTGGCAACCTAGTGAATGTACCACTCATCTCGCTTTCGTTGATATCAATCCAGGCAGATAATTCACGATCTTTTCTTAGCGTTGAAAAAGCATATACAATTCTAAGTTGTTTTTGTTTTGACTCCTTTACGGAAATGACATCACCTGGCTTTACATTATAGGAGGGTATGTCTACAACACTGGAATTAACACAAATCGCACGATGAGAGACAAGTTGCCTAGCTTCTGCTCTAGTTGCAGCCAATCCAAGACGATAAACAACGTTATCAAGCCTAGACTCTAAGAGAAAGAGAAGATTCGAACCAGTAGGGCCAGAAATGTTAGACGCCTTGTCATAATATTTACGGAATTGCTTCTCGCTCTTTACATTATAATAGAAACGAATAAGCTGTTTTTGGTGAAGCTGTTCTGCATAATCTGATAGTTTGGATCTTCTGGTAGAAGACTGGCCTGGAGGGTGTTCCAGGTGACGACATTTATCTTGAGCGCTTCGGATAGATAAATGGATGTCTTCGCCAAGACGGCGACACTTCTTCATTCTGTTTTTTTTCATTGACATTAGTTGATACTCCTAAACTCGTCTTGTTTTTGGCTGTCTACAGCCACCATGAGGTATTTCTGTTAAATCAACAATCTTAGTGACTGTAATGAATTGGTTAACCGCTCTAGTACCAGATTCACGACCTGCTCCAGGCCCTTTTAAATAAACAACGCACTTTTTCATACCAAACTTTTCTGCAGCCTGCCTAGCTACAGATTCGCCAACCATTTGCGCAGCGAAAGGTGTCGATTTTCTAGAGCCCTTGAACCCTTGTTTTCCAGTGGAATCCCAGCAAAGAGTATCACCTTTTTTAGTAGTCACAGTTATTATGGTGTTATTGAACGTAGACTGGATGTGGACGTCTCCTAGTACATGAGTCTGCGTGTTTTTCTTCGATTTTAATTTTTTCGTTGTCATTCCAAATATGTTCCTTTTAGATTTTATTTCTTAACAGCTCTTTTTCTGCCTTTTCTCGTTCTGGCATTAGTCTTAGTTCGTTGTCCACGAAGAGGTAGATTTTTTCTATGACGAATACCACGATAACATCCTATTTCCTGTAGCCTTCTGATATTGGTTGAAATTTCTCTTCTTAAATCACCTTCAATAGTATACTCAGCAACTGCTTCACGTACGGACTGTAATTCTGCTTCACTTAACTGATTAATTTTAGTTTCTGGATCAACATTGGTTTTCTCACAAATCACAGTTGCTCTGTTTTTACCAATACCAAAAATGTATGTTAAAGCAATTACAGTATGCTTATGAGTCGGCAGATTAACCCCTGCAATACGTGCCATATATATCTCCTAAATTTCAAGAAAACGTTTCTTTATTTTCTCATTTTTATAAAAATTAAAACAATCATGCGATTCTGGAAACTGCTAAGGATAACGCCCAAACAGTTAAAAATCAACCTTTTTTAAGCTAGATAAAGGGTAATATTTACTAGCTAGACAAACCCAAACATTGGTAAGAACAGATCGTCATTAACCCTGGCGCTGCTTGTGTTTTGGTGATTTTGTACATATAACACGAATAACGCCCTTACGTTTAACAATCTTGCAATTATTGCACATTTTCTTTACAGAAGCCCTTACCTTCATTTTAACTACCTCATATTTTTCAAAATAAAACTTTTATTAAATAACAATTATCTTCTTACAAACCCTTTGCCCGAGTCTTTTGTTTTTTTCATTAAACTCTGGTATTGAGCAGAAAATATATGCGATTGTACCTGAGATAAAAAATCAATCAAGACAACAACCACAATTAATAACGACGTTCCGCCAAAATAAAAGGGAACATCAAACCAATCTCTAAGAAATGCTGGAAGCAGTGATACTGCAGCAAGATAAATTGTACCGTAACAAGTCAAATGACTAACCACTTTATCTAAATAATCCGCTGTTTTAGCGCCTGGACGAATCCCTTCTATGTATCCACCTTGGTTACGGAGGTTATCTGACATCTCTTTGGGGTTAAACATAATGGATGTATAAAAGAATCCAAAGAAAATAACTAATATTGCAAAAACAATCATCCAAACAGGTTGACCAAATTGCAAATGGTTAAATATAGACTGCACGATGCCAGGTTTACTCATAGCACCAAGAAAAGTCGGCATAAGCCCGAAGAACATCAGTATACTCTGAGCAAAAATAGGTGGTATTACACCGGCCATGTTTATTTTGAGCGGCATATGCTGAGATTGTCCACCGTATATTTTATTACCAACTTGCCTCTTTGCATACTTAATGAGTATACGACGCTGAGCACGCTCAAAGGTCACAACGACCAGGGTTACAAAAAGAATAACCAACAATATCATCATCAATTTTATGACATTAAAGTGCTTACTGGATAATTGACCAATTGCGTGCGGAAAGCGAGAAACGATACCTGCGAATATGATAAATGAAATACCATTACCTATGCCTTTTTCTGTTACTTGCTCGCCCAGCCAGAGTAAAAACATAGTTCCAGTAACAAGACTAGTAACACATAAAAGCGTGAAAAGAGTCACTGTTATTTGTTTATCTATCAGAGTCTGATGACCAATGTATATGCTAATAAAGTACGACTGAATAATAGCAAGTAATAATGTACCTATACGTGTGTAGGTATTAATTTTTTGCCTTCCAGACTGACCTTCTTTCTTAAGTTGAATCAGCTTCGGCGATATTGAACTGTACATCTGAACTATGATTGAAGAGGAAATATAAGGCATGATTGATAATGCCATTATAGTCATACGTCTGAATGCACCACCTGAGAACATGTTAAACATACTCAAGAAGTTCTGTTTTTCTGATGAATCCGGGCTGAATTTTTGTGCTAGCAGTATCGGATCAATACCAGGTATAGGAATATAAGAAGCGAACCTAAAAACAAGAATAGCTAGTAATAAAAAAAGCAATCTACGCTTTAACTCACCCAACCCTCCAGATGAAATAGAATCGCCTAATTTAGCTTGTCGCATATCATTTCCTTTTGTGCCTATTAGCTAAAATGCTCTGTTGCAAGTTCCAAAATTGCTTTTGCAGATCGCGCAATGCGAATCTCTGAGGCAATCTGATAGCTCTTATTGAGCTTCAATGTATCGAGAATGTCAGCACCCTTTGCAGACACATGACCTACTGAAAGGCGACTGATAATTTTTACATTAATAATGTTTTTTGTGATGATGTTGGCTTCTTTTAGAGACTTCAAGCTTACTTCATTACCAGGCAGTTTATATAGCTCAGAAACCCTAACTTCATCAGACACTAATGATTTTCTAGAGGTAAAACCAAATTTTGGAAGCCGCTTTATCAAAGGCATTTGCCCACCTTCAAAGCCAGGCCTTGGCTTTCCGCCAGATCGTGATTTTTGACCCTTATGACCTCTACCAGCAGTTTTACCGTAACCGGAACCAATTCCGCGAGCGACGCGTTTTTTTTTCTTCTTACTGCCTGCATTAGGATGTAATTCATTAATTTGCATTTGACTTCTCCACATTTACCATAAAAGACACTTTATTAATCATTCCACGAACACATGGTGTGTCTTCTAACACGACAGTGTGTCGAATTCTTCGCAATCCTAAGCCCTTTATACAATCTATTTGCTTATCTGTTCTACCAATTAAACTTTTAATTTGTGTTACTTTTACTGTTTGTTTCATAACTTTACTCCTCGCTTACATCTTTTTCAAAGACTTGTTCAACAGTCAATCCACGTCGTTTTGCAACCTCAGATGGGGTAGACATTGACTGAAGAGCATTGATAGTAGAAACAACAACATTAATCTTATTCCTTGAACCATATGATTTACCAGTAATATTTTGAATTCCAGCAACAGTAAAAACAGCTTTCATTGAAGTACCTGCAATAATACCTGTACCTTCGGGCGAAGGTTGTATTCTAACTTTAGAGGCTTTATATTTAGACTCAATTGGGTACAGTATTGTATTGTTTTTTAAAGGAACCCTAGAACCACGACTTTGCATCATTCTCTTTGCAGCTTCAGTTGCTTTACCTATTGCAGAAGGAACTTCATTCGCCTTACCAAGGCCGTAACCAACTTTACCCGCACCATTTCCAACAACAACACAAGCAGAGAAAGAAAAACGACGACCACCCTTGACTACTTTAGAGACTC
The DNA here is from genome assembly GCA_902581285.1 of uncultured Gammaproteobacteria bacterium. Classification (GTDB taxonomy): domain Bacteria; phylum Pseudomonadota; class Gammaproteobacteria; order Coxiellales; family Coxiellaceae; genus CACHNP01. Next base: position 67,147 of record CACHNP010000006.1, read on the forward strand.
TATTGACACAGATAAGATTTTCCAATATCCCTTCACTTGAATTTTCAATACTTGACATAATTTATTCCTAAAAATTTAAACTTTTACGAGCACCTTCCGCTAACGCTTTTATGCGCCCATGATAAAGGTAACCACTCCGATCAAAAGCAACGTGATTAATGCCAATCTCTTTTGCCTTTTCACCCAGAGCCTCACCAACTTTAAGGGCGGCTTCGACATTACCTCCATTAGACAATTTAAGTGAGACAGAGGAAACTGAAATTAATGTTTTTCCTAGCTGATCATCAATTAACTGCGCTTGAATATGGCTATTTGAGCGACTAACACATATGCGCATTCGACCTGACTTACTAGCAACGGACTTAGAACGAGCGCCTCTACGCTTACGTTGTTGTTCTTTATTTATCATTTCTTTTTACCTTCTTTTCTTAAGACAAATTGGCCCTTATATCGTATACCCTTACCTTTATAAGGCTCAACAGGTCGCTTTGATTTAATATTTGCTGCAAATTGGCCAACGGCCTGCTTATCTGCACCAGCAATGACTATTTCTGTTTGTGAAGGAGTGGTCACTTGCAGTCCTTTAGGTATCGACATAATAACATCATGTGAATAACCAAGCGAGAGTGTCAGATTGTTGCCACTTATTTTCGCTCTGTAACCAACACCATGAAGCTCAAGCGTTTTAGTATGACTTTCAGTCACACCTTTAACCATATTTTTTACAATAGCAGTCATGGTTCCTGAGATGGCAACAGAGAATCTATCTCCTTCATCTTTTGGAAGAAGAGAAAATGAGCTACCAGCATCATCAAACTCAACAGAAACACTCGGATTGATATCAAGGCTTAACTCACCGTGCTTTCCTTTAACTAGTAAAGTTGGCTCAGAGTACGATACTTCCGCAGGATTAAACACGATCGGCTTTTTACATAAACGACTTCTAGCCATGAGAATCTCCTAATATATTTCAGCTACGATTTCACCACCAAGGCCTTGCTTACGCGCCATCTCTGATGACATCAGTCCCTTAGATGTAGAGATGATAGCAAGCCCAAGACCCATGTTAACGCTAGGAAGCTGATCTTTACCTGCATAAACTCGCAAACTAGGCTTACTAACTCTTTTCAATGATGATATTACACTTTTTGGCAAGCCTTCTTTCGATGTATAGTATTTTAGTTCGACACGAGTATGAGGCTTACCATCTTTTTCAAAAGACGTTTCACCAGCTATGTACCCGTAGTGCTCTAGCATTTTAAGAACGGCTGTTTTTAGTTTAGAAGAAGTAAATTCGACAGTTGGTTTTTTAACTGCATAAGAATTTCTCATTCTTGTAAACATGTCTGATAATGGATCTTGTATTGTCATAATTAAGTACCTTTTTATAATGTGGCTACCAGCTTGATTTTCTAACTCCAGGGAGTAATTTATTTACAAAAAACTTTCTAATGCAGATTCGACAAAGCTGAAAGTCAGAGTAGACAGCATGAGGTCTACCGCAGGAACTGCATCGATTTTGAACACGAGCTGGTAAGGAATTCCTAGGCAGTTTTTGAAGACTGTCATAATCCCCTTT
>CACHNP010000007.1 GCA_902581285.1 uncultured Gammaproteobacteria bacterium
CGAGTTGTAAAGATGGAAAACCAACAAAAGAAGCTCTTGAAGCCTTAGCCCAAAAACACAAGGATGAGGCAGTAGCTGCCGCGGGTACAGATGCAGTAAATGCCGAAAATAAATATTGTGCGGAACAAGCTGCGAAAGCAGAAGATGCTAGAGCTAAGGATTATGGCAAAAGATGTAACGGCGCGACATCTAAAGACCCAGAGGGAGTGAAAACTGCGGCAGAAACGGAAGAAACAGCTGCAATCGACAACAGTGGGAAACCAGTGGAAAAGCATGACGGTAAAAAGGAAAATCATGACGGTAACAATAATACCGAAAGTGATGACGGTCCCATGGACTAATAAAATGGATCTGTTGAAAAAAACCCGCATTGTGCGGGTTTTTTTTGTGGCCAAATTGACAAGGCTGACTCGAGAGTGATGCGTGGTCAATGGCATGCGACAGCGTGTTAACAGCATCATTCAGCTGTCGGTTACCATGGCGCTTGTTTTTCGATGTCGCGGTCTTCGCCCGGCGTGGTTTTTGTGAGTTTAGTGTCACGGTATTTACTCTCGAGGGGGTGGGGGAAACCACTTGTTGGTTTGTTAAGAGTTGGGTTAAAACGCGAGAAAGAAGCGTGAGACCTGGCTGATAAGGCGGTGAGAGTGACCGTACTTTGGTAGTCATTTTGAACACGAGAGGCTTTTTTTTTCGAGATATGCACAGATCTTGCTCTGTTTGTTTTTATTATGTACTATTGTCAGTGTAACGTAATAAAAAAAGTAAAGTTTTCTTTTCATGTTTACTAATTTTATGTAAGATGACAACTGTTTTTTAAAACAATTACGTAAACGTTTAATTACTATAGTAAAAAGGATTTTTTATGAAAAAAATTTCTAAAGTGCTAACGGTTGCAGCACTATCAACAGCAGCCTTATCCGCAAACGCAGACAATCACGCTGCCGCTTCAAACAACGGTGGTCTTTTTGCTGGTTGGACACCAACAGCATCTGCCAGTCTTGGTAACCGCGTTTTTGCAGACAACTTTCTTCTAACTTCCGGCGAAACTCTTGTTGCGACAGTGAATGTGTCTCTACAGAGAACTTTAGGTAAAGGTACACTTGGTGTTAGTGAAGACTACATGGATGCAACTGGTAACGGTAGAGGAGCCACTAACAGAGGTACTAGCGGAACATACACTAATTTCGCTGTGAATTACACGACTGACTTAAAGTTACCGGTCTTTAAGAAGGTCACTGTTGCTTATCATCGTCTAGACACCAAAACAGGTGGTTTCTTACAAGACTTTGTCACGTTACATTTCAATAGTGATATGGGTTTTGGTGTGATGTATGGAACAGGTGACAGTACAGATGCTTTAGCAAATGGTCAAGTTTCTGCAAATCAATATGGTGCTTCTTACACTCATGAAATGAAGGGCGGTATCTCTGCTTTTGGTTCTATCGGTAACACGCAGCAAGTAGCGTCAAATAACCATTCTTCAGTTTGGACACTTGGTGCGAAAATGACTCTTATGGACAAGATAAACGCCAGTTTAGCTTATGTTAAAGAGAATTCCTTCAGGGCTGGTGGAACTCGACCCTCTGATGAAGGCTTTCAACTAAATCTAGCTACGACAGTGTAATTATTGAACTAGTTACTCTTGAAACCCCGAGTTCATCTCGGGGTTTTTTTTTTGACCACGTTAAAGGCTAAAAGATTTGGGCGCTGTCGGCTTTATTGTTAATCTGAGTTCGCCTGCACTAGGTGCCGATATATGCGCTTTATCTGATGCTCAAAAAGTTGCTGTCACAGCGTAATTCGGCTTCACATTAGGTTTTTTTTGCGCTAAGATAGGTACCATGTTAAATAATAACATTTTTTTCTAACAAGAGGATTTTTTATGAACATTCGCACAACTTCAATCGCAATTGCAGCGGTTTCATCTTTCGCTCTACTTGGTGTTGCTCAAACTGCCTCGGCACAAATCACTGGTGGTTTTAGAGCAAGCACGACTGGATTTGTCGATTCAGTGACTGGGATTGCGACTAATCAAGCAAATTATAGCGCTCGCGGCCAAATTAGCACGTCTCCATTTTCAGGGTTAACACTCACACAGGTGTTGAGCACAAACCTAAACGGTGCGGCTGCAGCAAGCGGCAATCAATCTGATAGGACCACGGAAGCCAGTTACAATTTTGGTAAGATTTTTAATACGGCTATGACTTTGAGTTATTTAGATCAAACCGCTTTCAGTTCAGGAACCAATTTCAATTCAGATGCGATGGTAGTCAGCGCATCTCGGGTTGTCGGAAAAGGGACTCTGCATGCCACTGTTCGTGACGGGAATACGTCCTACGCCAATGGTGTTAATCTGGGGGCGTCGAATGCTTTCCAAAGTTTCGGGCTTGACTATGCTCTTGGTTCTTTTACTGCTAGTGCCAATTATTCTGATGTATCTGCGGTTGGTCGTAGTGCGTGGACGTTACAGGCCACTCAAATATTAAGTCCTGCTGACTCAGCCCTTACCTTCACTGGAAAGATGACATTTTCATCTTTTAATTCCAGTGGCACTGTTACTCAGGGCACTTATGCTGGGGTTGATGCTTCGTTTAAGTTTTAATAACAAATCTGTTAAAAAAAAACCCAAGCTTGCTTGGGTTTTTTTTTATTCTAAAACACGGTGAAAATGGTTTGTATTTCGTTCGATTGATTTGGTGGTTGAACTAGATCTTTTTTTTTGATCGATACTCAGCGTGGTTATTGCTACTGAGCTGTCTGATTTTAAAATATTGATACTAAAACGTATCTGAGTCTGGCGCAAGAGCAATGGCTCTTGCACCAGAGTAATAGGCATCACCTAACTGTGGCGTTGCACCACCACGTACGCATTCATACCGTGGCGCTGCACCAGAAACAGCATCTGTTCTTGGTTATGATCGTGTTGCACAATGGATTGCAGTTGCGCGGTATTAGTGACCGCTTTTCCGTTTGCTTTAATGATCACATCACCCACGCTCAAACCAGCCAATGCACCAGCCGACACGGGATTGAGTGCCGTTATCATAACACCGGTTAACGGCTTTCCATCGCTAGTGATTTCACTGAAATTACGCAGGTGCTCCCCGCCAATAAACGGCACCGTGGTTTGCTGTGACAGTTTTAATGGTGAGGTGACCTGAGCATGAAGCGTGCGTTGCTGTTGCTCGCGTTGTACTGTAAGTGACAACGCGGTGCCTGGTCGCATCAAGCCAAGCATGTTACGCAGTTGATCGGCCGAAGTAATCGGTTTTTGGTTAACACGTAAAATCACGTCTTGTAACAACAGGCCCGCTTGTTGCGCTGGTGATCCTGGGACTACTTGCGAGACCAGTACACCGTGTGTGTTGGATGAGATACTGAGCGCTTTTTTTAACTGCGGATTCAGCGTTTGCGCCACCACGCCCAATGCACCGCGCTCGACTTGGTGGTACTTTATCAGTTGTTCGGCCACACTTCGGACCATGTTGCTAGGGATGGCAAACCCGATACCAATGTTGGCGCCAGGCCCAAGAATGGCGGTATTGATACCCACGACTTGGCCTTGGTTGTTGATCAGTGGGCCGCCGGAGTTGCCCGGGTTGATGGGGGCGTCTGTTTGAATGAAGCTTTGGAAACCCTCAATTTTAGGGTGACTGACATTCAGTGCACTAACAATACCCGATGTCACGGTTTGATCCAGCCCAAACGGACTGCCGATCGCCACCACGTTGCTACCAATTCGAAGCTTATCGGAGTCGGCAAAGGGTATGGCGTTGAGGTTGTCGGTATTGATTTTCAGCACAGCAATGTCAAACCCGGTGTCCTCACCGATGAGGTGACCCACGTAGCGTCGATCATCATTCAGGCGAACCACAATGAGTTTTGCGTTGTTAACCACGTGCGCGTTGGTGATAATCAATCCGTGTTTGCTGTCTACCACAACCCCGGAACCTAAACCCATGGCTTCTTTGGGTTTGTCTTGCTGGGATGGCTCCTCAAATGGTGTGGTATCGACTTTGTCCACCATGATACTGACGACGGCTTTTTTGTCTTGTTCAATTATCTGAGAAAATTGTGGGTCGGTGTTATGCGCGCTGGCATTGGTTGCTACGGCGATTAGACTCAGGCTCAATAACATGCGTTTGAACATGGTGGTCTCCTTTTTGGTGTACGATGCTCATCATTGTAACCAGATTGCCGAGCTTGAGCTAGAAAAACCACCTTTTTGGCTCTATTCTGGTTGTATTGTGATCAGTGTTGCCATGCGGCCAGTTTGACCATCGCGGCGGTAGGAATAAAAATGCGCTTTTTCAGTGACGGTGCAGCGTCTCTCGCCATAAATGCGATGCACGCCGAGCGCTTCAAGCATGGTTGTTGCTAGCTCGTGTAGGTCGCAATAGACCGCTTGTTGTCGCGTGCTAAAAGCCTTTGCTGTTGCAGGCCAGGCACTTGTAAATTGCGATTGAATTGCGTTATTGAGTTCAAACTGAGTGGGCCCTATGGCGGGTCCAAGCCAAGCCATGAGGTTATTGGCTGGTGAGTCCATGGCGCGAATGGTGTTTTGAATGATGCCGCCGAGTAACCCCCGCCAGCCGGCATGTATCGCGGCCACTTCACTACCCTGGTGGTTGCACACACAGATCGGTAAACAGTCAGCGGTCACTACCACGCAGGTGGTGTTGGGGTCTTGTGTGATACTGGCATCAGCCTGATGTTGGTATTCACGGTTGCGTATCACGGTGACATTGGCACTGTGGGTTTGTTGTAGCCAACAAGGGGGGTGGGTGAGCTGCCAGTCACGAGATAATTTGTCGCGATTGCATTTTACGTGGTGCGCTAGGTCGCCAACGTGACCGGCGCAGTTAAAGCTGTCAAACGGAGGTTGGCTGTACCCGCCGCTGCGCAGAGTGCATACGGCGGTCACCTGTCGTGGCTTAGGCCAGCTTGGAATTAAGTAGTGTTGCATCGGTTGCCTGTGGTTAAATTGGGGTGGTTATTGTGCTTGCGGGTAGATCGAAGTGGCACAAGATGTCCAGCAGAGATTCTGATTGCACGGTGCGATTGGCGCGTCCTCGAAGATGCTCGTCGGGGTTGAGTGCAATCGAGCGACCCACCGTCGAGAACAGTGGTACGTCCGTGAGTGAATCTCCCACGGCGACCACGGATTGCATGCTGATACCAAGTCGGCGAGCAGCGTTTCTGACGTGTGTAATTTTGTCATCGCTGGAGCACACTTTTATCCCGTTGCCAATGCGACCATCAGTGTGTATTTCAAACTGGGTTCCGTATGCCTGATCAAAACCAAATTTGTCTGCTACCGCTTGGGCAAACTGTTGGTTCGCTGTGGTGACAATCAGGGTGGTGATACCCTGGCGTTTGAGGTAGGCAACGGTTTCTGCAATGTGGCGAATAAATGGCATGCCGTCCACATGACGGCGGATAAAATCAACCGTGAGTCGGTGGAAAATCGACGAAATTCGCTGCATGAACTGGGTGGAATTGATCCGCTGATGACTGAATTCCTGCTCAAGTGCTTGCACTTGAGCTGAGACTCCAAGTAAATCAGCGTAGTAAAGTGTGGTTGATGTGTTGCGTACCAGCGTGCCGTCAAGGTCAAATGACACCAGCTGGCAGCGAGATTGCTGAAGTAGGTGTTGACTAAACTGCGATGTCAACCAGGAGGCATCCGCATGGTGTGCCAACAAGGACTGCACCGGCTTGAAAAGGGAGTCACCGAATGTGGTTACTAGGTCATTCCAACGAACCCAGCGCCACTGCTGGCACTTGTGGGGCTCTTTTACCATAGGTCTGCCGCCGGTGTGCTTGGCCAGAACAAAGTGGGTGGTGTATTCAGCCCCGATGTCATCCATGGTGTCGTAAGTCTTGGGGCCAAGACACAAGTGGGTGAGGGTAAGACCGGTTTCCTCAAATGTCTCTCGAATCGCGCAGTCGATATGTGATTCGCCATCATCCGGGTGGCCCCCGGGAAACGCCCAGGTGTGCGCACCATGAGAGCCTTTACGCTGCCCCATGAGGACCGTACCATCTTCGCGAAAAACGATCACACCGACCCCAATTCGGGGGAGTGATCCAAGCTTGGCTTCTGACTGCGAGTTGTTGGCATGCTCTCGACTTGCCTTATTGTGTGCCGTTGCCATGGTGTTCCTTGCTGTGATTTAAAATACCCGTATTATAAAGTCGCGATCGTCGCTTTTCTACCTCGTTTTTTTTAATGGCATATGAATAGTCTTTGCGCCAGTTATGCGTCGGCAACGATCACGCATCACTAGGCCGGAGTCAGCAGATTTGTTGCCAGTACCGCATTTTTTGCTGCAAACCGCGCACAATATTGATAATATATTGTAAATTAATCACAAAGTGAGCTACCAAAACGAATGACAAAGGTATTTTCCATTGATTTTGACGGATGTTTGTACAATCCGCTTGTTGAGCGCGAGCTGTTTTCTTTCTTTTATGGTTTGAAGTGTGCTGAAGATCCAGTTAACTATTTGGCTTATCCTGAGTACGAACTGCATGATACCTCAGCGCTTTTGGGTCTTTTTATTGAGAAAGGTTGGTTCGGGGGTGACGGTTTACTGGCGGCAATAGCGGCAGACTTGCAACAAATGCCAACCCTAGAACACGAAAAAGCCGCGTTCGTTGATGAGCTGATGAACCAGGTCTGCAGTATCGTGATTAAACACAATTTGACTTTGATAGATCAAATCGGTGAGGGCAGTTACCTGATGGTGGGTTCCAGTCGTCAGGACTGCTATGTCGATTACCAAAACACCGTCAATCCTGATACGCTGAGTGTGTCTTGTTTTACACTCTTTCAAATCTTAGCAAAGCGCTTGCGCTGCACATGGCTGCCTTTTTTGGTGTCTGATATAGACCATTCAAATAGAGGGAGCGATTTGTCACTCGTTGACACGCGCTTGACTCAACGTGGTGCTCAGACGTTGCGACTGTTTTATGATGATGAGACTATCGACCAATTGAGACCGCAGTATTTTTTTGATGAATACAAAGTGACTCTGGTTGCCGCGCAGCTGAATTATTGCCGTCGGCTGTTCAGTGATGATGTTGTGGAATACGTTTTTGTTGATGATCGACTGGATATCTTGGATCATGTGTGGCGAGCACTTCCGTGCCTAACTAAAGCAGACGCCCTAGGAAACCCAGTGGTAACATTGGTACGTTATGACTACTCTCATTCTCAACGTGGGATGGTTTGGCAAAATCAAGTTACGCTCGAGCTGCGGGCGTCGTCGCGAGTCTCGCGGCCTCGTGATGTCAAACAGGCGTTGATGGATTTGTATTCCACGATTCGTGCTAACCAAAGACCGAATCGTGAAGGGCAGTACAAGGTGCTGGATTACCAATTGCTGTTTCAACGATTGGATTCAAGTGCGGTTGTTAACACCGATCAATCATCTGCAGCCCAATCCAATCCAAGTGGCAGCGGTTGTGATTTTTTCTCACCATTGCTGACTTCGGTTGGGTTTGGTTTATGCTCTGGGGGTTCATCTTTTCTAGTGCTACTTTACTGCCACCAAAAGCAACCGAATTTTTGGTCGTGGCAAAGGGTGGCTTTTTGGGACATGGCGATTACTCTTGGCGTGTGTGCGTTTTCTTTGATGGTCATGATGCTAGACCGCTGCGTTCAGCGCAGCCGAGCAGGGTGTTCGAGTGGAGCTGATCTGTCTGATGCCGCAACACCGTTGGTGGCGAGTGCCGTGTGATCTGTTGTTGCTGTTGATCAATGACGGTAAACACGTGGTAACGAACTGATGTTTATTGTAACAACGACGTTGCAAATCCACTGGAACGGGTTGCGTGCAATCATTTTATTAATATAAATATCATGGAGTTATAGCCTTTTTTTGCGCCTGCTGATGAGGTTGGTCTCGCGGAAATGGAATTGTCTTTTTCATTTTTTCTTAATAATTCTATCGTACAATTCTTATAAAAAAACCAAGTTGAGATGAGATTACACGACAAACGCTAAGAGGGGAGTAGTATGACTATTTACATTATTGACTTTGCTAGAGCGGTCTTTCCAGTTGATACATTCAAAAAACATTCCTGTTTGCTTAATCATCTCGAAGGTCAAACCCGCCAGCCTAAATTAACCAGTTTGATTGGACTTCACCCGTGGTTACATAAAATAAAAAAGAACGATGTGGTGATACCGATGTTGAATTCAAAACGTTGCGTTTTTTCCTATTCTGATAACGTGTTTTCAATGATGGATTACATTACACGTGAGCTTAAACTTACGGTTATCTCCGCCCATGCGTTTTTTAAACATCTTAAAAAGGATCTTGAATTAAACGTGCAAGACCCGTTGGATTTGCTCGCCTCAGGTGGAGAAGCTGAGACATGTTACTTGTATCAAAATAAATTATTAAGTAAGGCCGCTCGGGGCTTGATAAAAGATAAAAGAACAATTGAGCCAGGTTTAAATAATGTCTTGAGGGAACAGTACCTAAAGACAATTTTAAAAAAGATAAATCCTGGAGATCATAACGTTGTTTTGGTGGATCAAATTGATGGTTTGTTTTGGTCTACTATGCAGCCTGCTAGATTGCTTGATGGTGTGAAACAATTGCCAAGTATTAAACGAGGAGAACTGCAGGTGAATATTGAACGAAGAAAACTGCAGGTGAATCAAGATGGCCTGATTGACTTTTCAGATGCGTTGCCAGATGAGCTAAGCCCCCCTGTTTCAAATTCTGCTGGGTTTTTTAATTCAGAATCGAAATCTCAATCGAAGCCTCAGATGCATCAGTCCTGCTCGAATAGTGCGGGTCGTAATCCTGTATTAGATCGATCGCCATTAGCTGCTCCAGTACAAAATAATGAGTCAGCTGCCACTGCAAGACGCACGCAGTCGTCAATTGGCGTGTTGATGGGTGTCACGTGCGGATTGTCTTGCGCTGGTGTGGGCTTGCTTGCGATTGGTATCGTTAGTGCATTTTGTCCGCCTGTTGCTATTGCCGTGATGTGCTCTTGGCAGGGTGTGGTTAGTGCGAGCGTTGGCTCGATAGTATTGGGAGCCATGCTTGGTTTCTGTTATGATATTCTCAATGCAAACAAAACCCCAAGACAGGATGCCACTAAACGTGATTTAAACAATGGCTTTTTTGTCAATGGTGACCCTGTTCGCTATTATTAGTGAGTGGGGTTTTTTCTTTGAAATATCGACTGCTCACTGTTGAGATTGACAGTTTTGCTGCGGGTATTTTCTCGATCATGTATCACACTTGACAATGCGTCAACGCAATGTAACCCGCACTGACAATGTCTCTCACAACACGGGATCAAACCAGATAAGTGTTTTTATTGAGGCTGAATCCTGATTCTAAACTATTGATACTCACGATCGCCTATCTAATGTTGCAAAGAGTTTACACAACAAATCGAGCGGTTACCCTGTGTTCATTCCGCTGTTACGTTTATTGAGTAAACTAAGAGTCATAAAACAGAGACTTTGAATTGAGTTAGAGAAAAACAGGAGATAACCATGAGAGCATTTGAAAACGATAGTGATGAAAGAAAAAAGAAAAACAATATATGCCCTGCAGTGTCCATACCGCTTGATTCAGTGTCTCATATGTATATTCCACCTTCAGCCAAAAATGATCCACTTTACCGCCAAGAGAGCGCACTTCGTCAGGCAAAAAAGCCGCTTGCTAAAGTGTCTTCAAGATCCTTTTTGTGGGCTGCTTTTGGTGCCGCTTCGACGTACATGGGTATTTTTGCTGTTGGTCTGATCGCGCTAATGGCGTGTCATCCCGTAGGATTGGCTGGAGTAGCGATGGCAGGGTTGGTTAAAGCAGCAATTCCAAGTGTGTTCGCGTACAAGCTAATGGCCGGGGGCGCTTTTATTGGGTTTTGTGGTGGCAGTATGTTCGACAAACCCGAATCTGATCGGTCGTCACATAGACCCAAGTTTTAATATCTGATTTAAATTCGGGTGTTGCTAACTTGGCTTGGGTGAGTCTCGACACTGATCATGATCAGTGTCTTCAAGTTCACGATTGATGTCACGCATTTCAGCTGCCAGTTTCAACAGATTATCTTGGCGAGACCCGGAAGTCAGGGGTTCGCGGATTGAAGCCTCTAATTTCAAGAATTCATTATTACACTCCTGAGTCTGTCGTTGCGGTATTGAGAATAATCGTTGTTCAGTCGTAAATTGCATTAGAGAGTCTTTGTCATTACTTTTGTCCTCACCCTCAGTTATGATGGGTATGGTTTTGAGTATTTTTCTTGCTCGATCGCTTATGGTATTTTCCGCGACTTTAATAATGCTTTTAATTACTTTGCCACATTTGTCATCTAATGAATCAGGGTTTTGAACTGCTTCCAGGATGAGTTTTTCAAGTGGATGGTGCTCGAGCTGACACATGTCGTTTGGCTTTAAAATGAGCATGCTCTCGTATAACAGTGACCATTGTTTTGGGCTTACGCGTGGTTGAAGTTGATGCAGGAACCTGCTATAGCTATTGCGTACATTTGTTTGTATGGATTTTGTATTTTGCTGGTCTTCAGCAACACTAATCATTGAATTGCATAAATCAAATAGTCTGTCTCTATACACGAAGCTGTTTTGTTGACATCGCTGTAAATGAAAATTGCATCTAAAATTATTTAGCCGATTTGTCATCATCGCCTGTTTCAGGCATTCTTCTTCGTCTTCCGATAACAATAATCCAGCATAGTCACTCTCAAGTATTTTGTGAACCTGTATGGTTACATTTGATTGTAAAAAATTTGTCTCATAATCTTTCAGGTCGCCAGTATAATATTCGAGTTTTGTATGAAACTGAATGAAGGGTTCTTTGTTGCCGTCGATTGTATGTGGCCAAATTGGAAAAGATGCTTTTTGACTGTTAATTAGAGTGGTCTTATCTGCTTTGAAGATTTCAATGGGCTGGATTAATTTATGGTCTTGGTCGATGCTGCCAATACTAAAATTATCTCGACATACCTTGGGTGATGTTAGTTGCTGGATAGGATTCTTATACAGTCTGAATAATGTCTTGCCTGACTCTGTTTCTTCCAGTTCGTAGGTATCAACGTTACTGGTGTCAATTAATCGCTCTCGGGTTTCTATGAGGAGCGTCCAATCTGGGAGCGGCTCAGTAGGGATGACAAGTAAAATACTGATTCGACCGGTTAAATCTTTTTTTGCCTTGATTTCTGCAAACTCAATGAGCTTTTCAAGTTGCTTTTGTTCGTATAGGGATATTATATACAGCATGTCTATCTCCAGCTTGTTTGCACATGTTTGGAGTGGAATATAGAACATTTATTTTATATTGCCATTTTTTCTTGCGTTTTGACTTTTTTTCTACACCAGGTGGTGTTTATTGTCCCAATAAAAACCACTTTTAGGTCGTGCTTTTGCTCTTTTTTAAAAGGGAGCCGCCTAAATACACAAAGGGGTTTGTTTGGTTTAGTGGTTTTGAGGATACGGCGCTGAACGGCTGACATCAGAAAGGTTGGTCATGTTGGTGTTATTATGAAATGGGGGGGTAGTATCACAGGCGTCTTGTTGTAAAACGTTAGCGAGTAATGTGATCAATAATGGTAACAGTGTGAGTGCGCTAACAGCAGCAAATCCGACCCATGGTTTTGACTTAAGTGGCCTTTCGCAATGATTAATGATTCTGGCTGCAGGGTAGTTCCATACCGCTTGAAATGCATATGAAAAAACAAGTGCAATCATATCATTGTATGCTTGACTACGTTGTTCTGGGTTATCATAGGGATTGGAAATCAAGCGATTAATGCAGTTGCCAAACATGGCTCCGGTGACTGTGAAGTAGGTTGCTAATATGGTGTGTTTGGTGCCATCTTTATGATAGGGGTTTATGTTAAATAGGCCGCTAACTGATATCAGAGAGATGAGCGATAAGGTGTTCATGTTTGATTGCATTGCCAAAGCTAAACCGAGTCCAAGTGACATGGGGATCGCCGGTTTTGAATGGAGAAGTCTGATGATCCAGTTTGCTGGTGTGCCTTGTAAGCATCTTTTTAAACTATACAAAAACAGTGGAAGACTGATCGCGGAAAAGGCAATCGATGATGAAATGTAAACCAAACCCGCAGTGGATGGCGATATGCCGGTGGTGTTAGCAAAACCGCTCATCGGTAGAGGGGCGGAGCAGTTTAATGGCATTGTGTTGGGGTGCGAGTGATTGCTGTGATTGCTCAGTTGGTTTGAGGCTAAGTTGGTGTGGTTGAAGATGCTTGCATTTTTGATGATGTGGTTTGCGGTTAGTGTGGTATCGACACAGTGGCATTCTTTAGCTACTTGAATCATCGTGTCGGTTTTGAATGCGGCCGTGTCTATTGGCAGGCTTTTGATGAATTGGTTGAGTGGATTAACCGTATTGTCAAAACGGATTTCGTTGTCGGCTTGTGTGGCGAGTGCGCTTAAAAAGGCATTTGATAAAATTGTAACAGGGATATTGAGTAGGTTTATTAGGGGAAGCAGTAGTGCGGTTTGTAGAGCTCGGTTCACTTGATGGTTTATCAAGTTGTGGCATCTGGCGAGCGAGAGTAGTAGAAACGGTAACGCGATGAATAGTGTGTTGACATCATGATAACTGGCACCAGAACCCAGGTGCAGCGGTATTGTTGTTGAGCTAGAAAATGAGGTGTTTGAATAGGCTGCTTGGATCATTGCATGCGACAGCTCATCATCATGAAATACCGTTGTTAAAGTGCTGCCATAGATGAGTTTGTTAAAATCAGATTGCGGTGCTGTGAGGGATCTCGCAAAATGTAATTCTGAATCCAGTAATATGATGCCGTTGTTAAGATAACGCCAGTTTATCAGTTGCAGGATGACAATAGCGGGTACGCTAAGTATCCATCCGGTTCGATACAAAAGACAGGCTTGAGTTGATGCCTCATAATCTCTGGGTGGAATCGCAGTCCAATCAACGATTTCATCATCATGAGTGCCGTTATTTTTCTGTTTTTCCTTGGCTCGAATGACAACGCTTGTTGGTTCGATCGTTTCGTTGCTATCGTCTGAGTCTGTTCTTTTGCGCATAAGTAACCTCTCTTTTGATATTATTTTACACAAAACAAAGGTCTTTGTGAAGTTGGATTAGTCTCAAGGTGGAATAAGGTCTTGCGGTTTGATTTAATTGTATCTTAATAATAAATTAACCATTGGTTCTATCTTGATTTCAAAACCCGTGTGTTGTATTTCGTTATGCACTAATTATTGTGGGTATTCTGGCAGTGAGTTTCCACGATTTTATATCGGCTGACAAAAAAACCAGTGGCATAAAATAGTGGGATAAAGACGAATGCGAGGGCATAGTCATTTGCAGAGTATTGTAGCGAGTCGTGATGCTGGTGTGAGCTAAACCATCGCAGCAGGTAACCAATAATCGGGTGAAGTAGTAATCCCCCGATAACAACCGCTAAATTATTAAATGCGATTGCTGTGGCTGTGATGTTGGGTGGGTTAATATCCCTCACCAGTGCGAAACTGAGAATTTGGCCCGCCGCTGCAATACCAATTCCGCATAACAAAAGAAATACCCAGATATGTTGAATGGTGGTGTGTGCCGTGAGTAAGGTAAACATCGATACCAGGCCGAATAACGAGCAGATTTGCATTAAGCTGCATCGTCGCTGTATCCGGTTTGATAGGAAGCCTAGTAGGGGGCTGGTAACGGCAAGTCCAAGCCACACTGCACCGGTGAAGTCAGCCGCCATTTGAGTGCTGAAATTGTATTGCTTGGCTAAGAAAGGGATACCCCATTGCTCTGCAAATATGATAATGGGTGACCAGGCGCAAAACGCATAAAGTGCGATCCAAAAAGTTTGTGGGTTTGTGAAAATAGTTTTGAGTGATTGCCTGACTGAGGAGGTTTTATTGGTGGATGCGGGGCGTTTATGCCGAACTAAAATAATGGCTAATACGCCTAGTGTTATACCGATAATGGCAAGTAGCTGCATGCCATATCGCCAGTTATGTTGGTGTAACAAGTAACGTTTTAAGGGGTATTCCCCGGCCCAAGCGCCAAATGCAGCCAATAGCTGGGCGAGTCCAACCAGTAGTGCAAAAACTCGACCAGAGAACCAGTAGTGAGCGATGGCAAGAACAGCGACAAAAGCGAATGCCGAGCCTAAACCCATGAGTAAGCGGGCGGCAGCGAGTATCAATGGCGATTGAGCTAAGCTAAAGGCATAGGAACCCAGGGCGCAAGTAACGATGGCGGCACTCAGTACAACGCGAACTGAAAATCGATCCAATATCAGGCCCACAGGCAACTGCATCAAACTGTAAGTCACGAAATAGCTAGCTGAAATAAGACCGATGATGGCAGCGTCGATGCCAAAATCACTCATGAGCTGTTGGACCATGATGCTGGGGGATGTCTGTACTGCCATTTCGTATAAAAGAAATAAGGCTGCGACGGCATAGCTTAATATTCCATAAATTTTATTGTATCGTTTAATCATTTTATATTTTACTTATGAGGTTGGATGAAAAATAAGGGCGAAGAAGAGCTGTGGTATTAACAACAACACGGGTGCGGGAAATTAATTTTGAATGTGAGTATTTTTTTCATTGAAATAATATACTCGATTCTATTGTCCTCGTCAAACTGCTCTCTGTTCATTATTTCGCGCTTACCTGTGGTTCATTTCGTGTTGCATGGTTTCGATCAGGCCCTTTAAGTCTCTTGGTATTGGCGCTTTGAAAGTTAGTGATCTCCCGTGAATGGGGTGAGTTAGGGTTAATTTTTCAGCATGTAAAGCCTGTCTGGGGAAGTTCAGGCATGCTTGTTGTAGCTCTGACGAAATTCGACACACCAATGCTTTTTGCTTGCGGTAAGTTTTATCACCAACCAGCGGGTAACCTGCATGGGTTAAGTGGACACGAATTTGGTGAGTTCGGCCAGTTTCAAGCTCGACGCTAAGTAAGGTGTGCGCAGGGTAGCGTGCCTTGACTCGATAGTGAGTGACGGCTGGTTTTCCTGTGTCTGTGACGGCCATTTTTACTCTATTGTTTGAGTCTCGATCAATGGGCTTATCTATGGTAGCACCGCTGATGATGCGCCCTTGACACATTGCGAGGTACTGTCTTTTGATTTGACGTTTTTTCATGGCTTCAGTCAGGTGGTCGAAGGATTGACTATCTTTTGCTACGATGAGCAGCCCTGAGGTGTCCTTATCCAGTCGGTGTATCAACCCGGCACGAGGTAATGTGCTCAGTGTCGAGTTGTGATGTAATAGCGCGTTAACCAAGGTCCCTGTTTTGTTACCAGCACCTGGATGAGAAACCAACCCAGCGGGTTTATTAATGATTAAGATGTGGTCGTCTTCAAAGACGATGTTCAATGGAATATTTTCGGCGCTATCAGATAACGCAGGTTCAATCTTAGCTTCAATTTCAATGATGTCCGCGTGATTGACTTTGTGCTTGGGGGAACACACCGATACTGTGTTTATCTTGACGTATCCTGACTTTATCCAGTCCTGAATAGTGGAGCGGGATAAATCTGATGTCAGGTTGACCAGCGCTTTATCAAGGCGCTCTTTTTCAAGCGATTCTGTTACTTCGAATATGAGTTTGATGGTTTTCATTGGGCTAATTTTGACCTCTGGTGAACTGCTTTTATACGAATCTTATCTTCTCATGGAAGATTTTGATTTTGTGTCAAGATGCTCTATAATGACATCACCTTGTAACCAGTGTTTGGTTTGGCATAATTTAACATAAGTGAACTCATCATGAAACGTCTACTCTCGATTGCCGGTTTGGCATTTTTTTGTTTTTTTTCTCAGGGCTGTTCAAATACTAAGCAAATACCTGATCCTTACGCTAAATATCGCTCGCTATCGCCTGTGACAATCTATAACCAGGGGGTACAGCAAGCGTCGAAAAAACAGTACCGTCGGGCTTCGGATACCTTCGCCGCCTTTGAAGCGCTTTATCCTGATAATCAAGAATACCGCTCTCAAGTTATTTTGGATAGTATTTACACAAACTACATGGAAGATCACCTTGCTATTGCGGAAGCTCAGTGTGAGCGTTTTTTAGTTTATTATTCGTACATGCGAGATAAAGCCGCTTACGTTTACTACATGAGGGGCTTGATTTCATACAGAACAGCTATCTCCGGATTACAAGTGTTTTTTCATATCAACCCGGCTTTATTGAGTGACGAGAACTTCGTCAGCGCATTTAATCACTTCAATCAGCTGGTTACCACATTTCCAGAATCAAAGTACACCCCTGATGCGTTGCAGCGCATGCGCTACATTCGGGATCTCGTCGCAAAGCATCGCGTACTGATTGCGCAGTATTACTATGAAAGGAAAGCATACGTAGCGTCTGCTAACCGAGCACTGAGTGTTGTGCTGAATCTCAATGGTGTTGCATCCACTGCTCCTGCTTTGCAGTTGTTGTATCTCGATTACTCTGCCTTGGGTATGAAACCCCAAGCAAAAGAGGTTAAATCAATGTTAGATGCAAACCGTATTTCAACCCACTACGTGCCGATAAAATACGATTTGATTGCGTCAATTCGTGGTGCAGCTTAACTCCTTTATGTCTGCTCACATTAATATAACGAAAGGCAAGCTTTGGGGGCATGTTCTACGCCGGTTGTTTCATGTCATTATCACCTTAAGCTTCGCTTGGTTAATGATAAATTATCACCCTTTTTTAAAGCGACTGCTAAGATTAGACGATAGTCGGCATTTGTTTTTAATAATCGCTTTTTTAACGTTTCTGATTGAGGGCATCAGAATTGCCAATGGCTGGATTTTCTTTGGGCAGCGCGAATTTGAAGCAAAGAAATTGTCTTCATTAGCCTGGGGTATACTTGGTTTATGTGTACTGTTTTGTTTTTCTACGAATCCAAGATTCATCTATCCGGTGGTTTTTCTATCTGCACTCATTGATCCGCTTGTGGGTGAAGTTAGGCCGCATATGTCGTTGAAACACTGTTGTGTTATCGCCTATCTTGCGGCTTTGTTGGTGTGGTTTCTTTCAAGCTTGCTGATAACGCCGTGGCCATTCTGGTATGGATTTATTGTGCCCGCGGTAAGTGTGCTTATGGCGATGGTAAGGTGGCGCTATGTGGATGATAATTTCACTATGTTGGTTGTGCCTTTTATGATTTTAATTTTATTAAGTTACATCTAAACTCTTTTTGTTATAAATAAATCAATTGTGTTGCAGCGTGGTGATAAGCCATTGGTAAAAAATGTTAGGTATCTTGGGGGAGGTTTTATGAGATATTGTCAACTTTTATTTGAGCAAGTGAATATGGTGATGAGGGACAGTCGTGATAAATATCAATCTCGGCGAGGAGGCCCGATGCTGGTATGCGTGACTAACATGAGTTTGCACGGTTATTTAGAGCAATTTTTTTATAGCACCAGTTGTGTTGATTTGCTAAAGACATTGCCAATAGAAATTGAAAAAAACATGATTATCACAATTGAAGAGGGGGAGTTTAGTCTGCAGCTCTCATTACACTTTATGTTAAAAAGGCTGCTTATTCAGCTAACTTTAATGCAAGGAAAGAAAAGTGTGTTGGCGCAGATGCCTCCGCGACTCATGTCGCCTGAGATGATTCGATATGTGTGTGAGAATTTCATCTGTACTAACCCCCCTAAGTCAGTATCTGTTTATACTATGGCATTATTTTTAGATGTGCTAAAAGGTTATTTTTGCTCTTCTTCAAAGCAGCTTAACAGCGACGTTAATTCAATGTCAGTTTATTTCGACTATTTGTCGACAACAATTATGCCTATTTTTATCACTGATAGTGAAGTTGTATCATGCTGGGGGCAACTTTTTCTTGCTGGTATGAAAGCAGTTGCTTTGCAACAGGTGTCACAAAAGAAAATCAAAATTCAACAAAATTGTTGTGATTACATGTTTTCCAAATTGATGTTTAAATACAAGGAAATTCCAGCGTCAGCGCTAACCGCACAAAAAACAGACTCAAATAAAGAATACACGATTATTTCATTTAATAGTTCGTTGAGTATCAAGCCGGCGTTAACGAGTGATGAGTCTTCGTATTTGTGGTTTAATTTGTGTATCGAGCTCTTGTTTCTGTCGTATTTGAATGGGGTTAACTTTGTAGAGCACTGGCCAGCAGATGAATGGCAGGTGTTGCGTAATAACGCTTTGGTGTCTTTGTCTCATATTATGCGCGCAGCGTTGTCATTTTGTTCGCCAGTCAAGTTGGATTCGAAAGTGCTACAGTCGTGCTTGTCTTTTATTGCTTTATGGGTCCCTGATATTCCGACGGATGTTTTATTGGAGCCCGGGTATAGATTTGAAGTTGATGTGCCTTTTTTGTTTTCTGATAACAAGGAGTTGAAAGCGACTTTCTTTTTTGTGGTTCAATTTGCGGAAGGCGAATACACTTTTGATTGCGTTATTCGATCAAAGTTTCAGATGAGTTCTTCTTACTCTATTGGGAATGGTCTCAAATCAAGGAGGAGAAATGGTCTCGTTACGCTTCAGATACACGAAAGGGATGGTGTTAAGATAACGATTTCTTCGCTGGTTTTTGCAATGTCGCGAATGCGGCAAGTTATCATCAATAACATCAAGCGTTACTGTGAACTTTTATCGCGCTTGGTTTCTGGTTTTAGTTTCGATACATCATTGCTGCAGGGGCAAAAAACCGAATCCTTAGCGAGTTTTTATGTGTGCTTGCAAAATAAATACCGAAAGATTCATGGTGATTTTCACCTTTCTGAGCCTGTTGCTTTGTCTAAGGAATCAGGTGCCGCAGTATCTTCGCTTGCAGCTAAAGCTGCTGTGAGTTCAGGGTCGGTGAGCAGTGGGCTTAAGCCAAGTATCAATTATAAAACCTCATTGTTGAATTCGCTACCTGGGATGTTAAAGCAGGTTCGAGACTTGGTGGCGAAAGAGCAAAAAAACGATCAAGATCTCTCTTTATTATTTGAGGAAGTGAAAAGTTTTAGAAGTCTGAAGTGATAGGGTAACGTCGATCTTTTCCAAAGGCGCGGTCGCAAATACGGATGCCAATGGGTGCCTGCCTTCTTTTGTACTCGTTTTTTTTGATTAGCTTGATGATTTTGTTTACAGTTTTTTTATCGTAGCCTTCTCTTATCAAAAAATCCATTGATTTATCTTGGTTGACGTAATGCTCTATGATGCCATCTAGAATATCATAGGGCGGCAGACTGTCTTGGTCAGTTTGGTCTTCTCTTAATTCGGCGCTTGGCGCTCGAGTAATGATGTTTTCTGGTATGCAGTTTGAAATTGTGTTTCGGTAAACTGCTAGTTTGTACACGTCTGTCTTCAGGATGTCTTTGAGTACCGAAAAGCCACCTGACATGTCGCCGTATAGAGTGCAATACCCGACGGCAAGTTCGCTTTTGTTTCCAGTGGTTAAAACAATTTTGCCATTTTGGTTGGAGTGATACATGAGTATGTTTCCGCGAATGCGAGCTTGTATATTTTCATCTGCGTTGCTGTCTGAGTTGTTAAAATAAGGTGATAAGGTTGATGTGAATAATGAGTGCAGCGGCTCTATACCAATTATGTGGTGCTTTACGTTGAGTTGTTGCGCCATGGTGATGGCATCTGAATTGCTCATTTCCGCGGTGTAACGAGATGGCATCAGTATGACTTCAACTTTATCTGCGCCTAAAGCATCGACGGCGATAGCTAACGTTAGAGCAGAATCTATGCCGCCTGATAACCCAATAAGTGCTCCTGGGAAATGATTTTTTTGCACATAATCTCTGACGCCTAGAACCAGTGCTTTGTATATTTGTTGGTGATAATTAGGTTGGCTTTTTTGTGTTGGTGTCGGTTTGACATCATGCGAGCTTGCGTCTTTTTGTAGTTCAACGCAGAGTTTGCTTTCTTCGAAAAAGGGGGCTTGCTCAATGATCTCACCCGTTTGATCCATGGTGAAGGAACCGCCATCAAATACCAGCTCATCTTGACCACCCACTAAGTTGCAGTAAATAAGCTGTGTTTGAAGTGCGTTGACTCTTTGTCGGGCTAAAGTGATTCGTTGTTTGTTTTTGGTTGCAGAAAACGGTGAAGCATTGATGCAAATGAGGCAGTCCGTGTCATGGGGTAGTAATGAGATTGGAGCTTCATGCCATAAGTCTTCGCAAATGAGTATGGCCACTTTAAACCCATTGATTGCCCAGATTGCCGGCGTTGATCCGGGGTTGAAATAACGCTTTTCATCGAACACAGTGTAATTTGGTAGTGATTGTTTGTGGTATGTTTTTAGTATGTTTCCATTTTGAATCAAACTGGCTGCGTTGTAGCATTGACCCTCATTATCCCAGTGGGGGTGTCCTATGATGAGTGGCGAAGGCCCGCTTTCTTTGGTAATGTCACGTAGTGTGATTTCAGATTGCTGTCTAAAGTCGTTTCTTAGCAGTAAATCCTCTGGTGGGTATCCGCATAACGCAAGCTCGGGGAAGACGGTGAGGCAGTGGTTATCTTGATGCTGGTTGTAATGATCCAGGATCTTTTTTTTGTTGTAAGCAAATGCGCCGACTTTAAAATTGAGCTGTTCTACATGAATGTGTAGGTTTGGCATAGCGGTTGTCCTGTTTTTAACTTATTGTTTACTTATCATAGGGTGCCCGGGCTCTATTCCAAAATTTATGATTGTCTTTTGATCAATTTTTGCCCTTGTCGGGTGTCACCTTATTGGGGATTTTATTTTATTTTACTAACTATATCAATTTCAGCGGTTTTTTCTCACTCTGCTATTTATCCTCGAGTGGCCCTCAGTTGATGATGGTTTATTCATGCCGAGCTTATGTCGCTATCACCCAGGCTGGGCTGTTATTGTATTTGTGGTAATATTTTATGCGATCTAATGGTGTAATTTGCATTTTTTTTAATCAACTTCATGGTGGGTTTAGATGTTTGACGAGGAGAAAAGGTTGATTTTAAGTCTGTATTTCAGTAGAATTCGTTTTTTTTACAGTTTTTAGAGGCTATTTTTAAACTGTGAAATGAAAAAAATTATCTATCCTTGCTGCACTGGCTCTAATTCAGGTAGCATCAACCATAAGGAGTTACTCAAATGAGTCGTCATTACGAAATATGCATTCTTCTAAATCCTAACAGTGAAAAGTTTAGAAGCGAAGAGAAAATGAAAAACATCGCCCAGCAGATTCAGGATCGTTACAAGGGTATCGTTCATCGCATGGAAGATTGTGGTAATCGCATACTAGCTTATAACATTAATAAGTGTCATAAAGCGCGTTACTTTCTTCTGAATATCGAAGTTGGTGACAATGCAATTGTTGAGATAGAAAAAGAACTACTACGCTTTGATGAAGTCATTCTTCGTCATTTGATTGTCAAACGAAAGGAAGCTGAGACAGGCGAGTCAGTGCTGTACACCGAGAGTAAGGCTGATCAGCCAAAGACAAAGAGATTCGATTTCAATCAGTCTTCAAGTAAAAAACGTTTCTCAAACAAAGAGCAAACCAAGCTAAGTGATGTTGATTACAAAAATGTTGAGCTTTTACTTAATTATGTTATGGAAGGTGCTAGAATCGTGCCGTGTAGAATATCAGTCTGTACTGCTAAGATGCAAAGGGCAATTAGGAGAGAGATTATTCGTGCGCGTTCTTTGGCTTTGTTACCTTATTGCGATACGCACAAAGGCTAGTTCCAGAACGTATTTAGAAAGGTTAATTTTTTGCGAGGTGTTAGGTGTTCAATAGATTGGGGGTATGGTTAACGTCAAATGTTCAATACTCGTCAATTTTGGCGTGCTTGATTACCGCGTTTTCCTTTTATCTGAATATTGGGACTGGAGACACAGCGCCAATGGGGTTCTTTATTCTTTCGATTCTCGTTGGCGTTGTCATTACCCTTGTATCACTGGTGAGTGGGCTCAAGAAAGGATTCCTGGTGGTGTTCTCAGTGTTGCTACCGGCATTTGTTTCAATTCTTGCAAACATTCACGATAATCGTCAGGTCTTTGGTTTTTTTGATTTGATATTTTTTGTTGCACTATCTGCTTGGGGTATGGCTGCTTTTTATCAACGTTGTCAATCCATTATGAGGACTATGAAAGGTCTTATGGTGATAATGATGCTGAGTATGACAGTCTTGTTTGTGTTGTTTCAGCAAATAATGCTGGTCGCAATTCAGCCTTTTGTTGATAAGACGATCGTGCTTCTGTCTATGAATTATCGTGGTTACGACATGGTAGCATCTGATGCTGTTGCTAAGGCTTTGCTGTTGTTGCTTTTCTTCCTGTTTACTTTGCAGGCGTCGTTCATTTTTGTGCTGGCTGCAAAGTGGTCTGCTTCCATGGGTGATCGTGGGGCTGATTTTAAGCGAGAGTTCCACACGCTTCGGCCAGGGTACTTGACACAACTACTACCCATACTCGGTTTGCTGTTATTCATCAAGCTAAGCATGAGTTTGAATTTTTTGATCTGTGGTTGTTTTTTGTTCGCTTGTGTTCCTGTGTTGTGGTCCGGTGTTAGTTTTCTACACTGTGTTGCTGCACAGAATCCAGAGAAAGCGACACTAATCCTATTTTTGGTGTACGGTATGCTATTTATGCTGTTCTTAGGTTTGCTGCCATTTGTTGTCATGGGGTGGCTTGATGGAGTATTTGATTTAAGGAAGCGTTTATTGAAACAAACTGTTTGATTTTTTTTTCTATTTGAGGAGAAGTTTTATGAAAGTTATATTGAAAGAACAAGTGTCTAATTTAGGTGAGATTGGAGATGTCGTTACTGTTAAAAATGGTTACGCGCGAAATTATTTGTTTCCACAAAGTATGGCGTTGAGAGCAACGCAAAGCAACTTGGAAGAAGTTGAAGCAAGAAAAGCAGAATTGCTGAAAAAGCAAGCTGAAAAGCGTGCTGCGTTATCTGCGCGAGCTGAAAAAATTTCTGGTGCGAAAATTCAGATCTCTGCACAAGTGAAGGATGGTGAGGAAGAATTATTCGGGTCTATCTCGGCTACTGCTGTCGCTCAAGCGCTTAGTGATCAGGGGCATGAGGTTGGTGCGAACGAAGTTATGATGCCAAATGGTTCGATTAAAGTGGTCGGTACTCATGACATCACATTGCTTTTTGGCTCTGATATTCGTTGTGACATTACACTTGAGGTTGTTGCCGAAGATTCTGAGTAATCTGATTCGTTTTGCCTAAACTTGGTGATAGAATAGGATGTGTTTAAGTGTGCGCTGGTTTATGAATCACTCCATGACTGCTTTTGGGTCATTCGTTCTTTAATTGGCGCGTCTTTTTTTAGACAAGGAGAGGTGTCTTATGAATTATCAGGATTCTGAGTTAGAGTCACATCCAGAATTGGTATCAAAGCCGGCTGCAACAAAAAAAACACCGTATTCTAGGGATGCAGAACGCTCTGTTTTAGGTGCGATTATGATGGATAATCGCAGTTGGGATTTAATTATCGATCAAGGCTTATCTTTGGATGATTTTTTTCTTGCTGCTCATCGTTTGATTTTTAAAGCACTAACTCTGCTCGCGGCAAAAAATCAACCTTTTGATTACACGACACTGAAAGACGCATTGGAGACGACGGGTGATCTAGACGAAATTGGTGGTGAGGCCTTTATTTATGAAATTGTTAACAGCACACCCACTGCGGCTAACGTGGTGTCTTATGCCAAAATTGTGCGAGAGAAAGCGATTCTACGTCAGTTGATTGAGGCTGGTACTGATATCATCACCAATGCTTATAACCCTGAAGACACCGATGTTAAAGTCATATTGGATCAAGCTGAAAGTCAAGTATTTAAAATAGCAGAACAGCAATCTCGTGGCACGGGCCCTGTCGACATCAAAAAAATATTACCTAAAGTGACAGACACGATTGATATGCTGTCTCAAACAGATGGTTCTGTTACTGGCTTATCAACTGGTTTCAGTGACTTTGATAAATTGACTGGGGGTTTGCAAAAGGGCGATTTAGTTATTGTGGCCGGTCGACCTTCGATGGGTAAGACGGTTTTTGGGGTGAATTTACTGGAACACGCGGCTCTAACAGCGGATAAGCCCGGTTTGATGTTCAGTCTAGAGATGCCATCAGAATCCATTACCATGCGTTTGTTTTCTTCGCTTGGTCGAATATCCCAGCAAAAGATTCGTTCTGGGCAATTAAACGATGAAGACTGGCCTCGTTTGAGTTCTGCGGTTAGTATGCTCTCACAAGCAAAGCTGTATATTGACGATACGCCAGCGTTATCCCCTCAAGACATGAGAGCGAGAGCAAGGCGAGTGGCAAGAGAAAATGGTGGTCTGAGTATGATACTGGTGGACTACCTCCAGTTGATGACGATTGCCGGTAGTAAAGAAAATAGAACTAATGAAGTTTCTGAAATTTCGAGATCATTAAAAGGGTTGGCTAAAGAATTGGATGTGCCTTTAGTTGCGCTGTCTCAGCTGAATCGTGGCTTGGAGCAACGTACCGATAAACGCCCGGTGATGTCAGATTTGCGAGAGTCTGGTGCGATCGAGCAGGATGCTGACGTGATTGCCTTTATCTATCGTGATGAGGTCTATAATGAAGACAGTCCAGACAAAGGAACGGCAGAAATAATTATTCGGAAACATCGTAATGGACCCATTGGTGATATCAGGCTGTCTTTTCTTGGGCAATACATTCGTTTTGAGAATTACACCAGTCAATTTATTAGTTCCTCGGCGGAAATGATGGAGTAATTATGGCGTATGCAGAAATTAGTCACTCTTCTTTTTTGCATAACTTAAAAGCGATCAAGCAGTTTCTCTCCCCTTGCACCAAAATTTTAATGATGTGTAAGGCAAATGGTTACGGTCATGGCTTGCTCGGTTTGTTGCCTCATTTACACTTGGGTGATGGTGTTGGCTTGGCGTCATTTGATTTCGCTCGACACTTACGTTCTCAAGGCTATCAGGGTCGCATTGTGATGATGCAGGGTTTTGCGTCACTGACTGAATTAGCTTTGTGTGTCGATTTGGAATTGACAGTAATGGTGCATCATCCGCATCAAGTTCAATTACTTTCTGACTCTGTGCTTTTGCGTCCGCTGGATTGTTGGTTTAAAGTTAACACGGGTATGTGTCGGTTGGGTTTTGAGCCGAATGATTTCAAAGAATATTATTTGAAGTTGCAGTCTTGCATGAATGTAAATTCTAGCAGTACAGTATTGGTGACACATTTGTCATCTGCGGATGATGCTGACTCTGGGGTGTCTGAGAAGCAATTGGCTTTGTTCTCTAGATTAAGCTCTGGGATGTCTGTGGCTAAAAGTGTCTGTAATTCCGCGGCCATATTTTCTTTTCCTGCTTATCAGTATCAATGGGTGAGGCCAGGCTTGGCATTATACGGTGTCAGCCCTTTTGGCAGCTCAATATCGATGCCGGTGCAATTAGAGCCGGTGATGACGTTAAAGGCTCGCGTTGTCTCATTACGCGATGTTGCGGCAGGTGAGTGCGTTGGTTATGGGGCTGCGTATCAAGTTCAGAAGCATTCTAAAATTGCTGTTGTTAACATCGGTTATGGGGACGGCTACCCTCGATCGATCAAAAGTGGCACGCCTGTGCTAATACGAGGAAAACGCTGTCCAGTGGTTGGTCGTGTTTCCATGGACATGATTACCGTTGATGTGAGTGGCTTGATGTCAGTTACATTGCAGGATGAAGTGACCTTGTGGGGCCGTGGATTGCCTATCGAAGAAGTGGCCGAAAGTTCGGGGTGCTTTGCTTATGAAATGCTTACGGGGGTGACCGCTCGGGTTAAAGTTGAGATAGAAAGTAATTGTTAGGTAAATTCAATGAGTTAGGTTTTTTCGTGGTTTTGTCTCGGTGGTTATTTTAGTGTTCATGTGATAGTATGTTCGTTTTATCTGAATATTGGAATTTATGTTAAATAAATTGTCTTTGTCTCAACGGCAGATGGTCCTGTTAGGTTGGGTAATCTGTTTTCTTGCGGCTGTGTTTTATTGTTACGAATACATATTGCGTATCATACCTGGCGCGCTGCGGCTGAATTTATTCAGCTCGCTGCATTTAAGTACCATGGATCAATTTGGCTGGCTAACCACGGCTTATTTGATTGGTTACACACCGTTGCAGTTGTTTGTTGGGTATTTTACCGATCGTTACGGTTCAAGGCGCATGTTGATTATGGCGTTGTCTTTGTGTGTTATCGGTTCCTTTATCTTCATGTCAAGCCACGCTTTGTGGCCGGCTATTGTTGGGCGTGTGTTTGTTGGTGCAGGTAGTGCCTTTGCGTTTGTGGCTGTGTTACGTCTAACCGCAATTTGGCTGGATAAAAAGTACTTTTCTTTTTTTGTGGGCTTAACCACGGCATTGGGTATGATAGGAGCGGCATTTGGTTATTCTATGATGACAGCATGGGTGCAGTCGCAAGGTGCGCACACGGTTATTCTCTATAGTGCCATATTCGGGCTTATTTTAATTCCCGTGTTTTTCCTTTTAATTCATGAAAAACCCGAGAGTGCAGGCCAGTCAGCAAGTCACGAAAATCAACCATCATTTTGGCTGGGCATTACCAGCTTGTTAAGGCAGCGTCAAGTGATGACCGCAGCGTTAATTGGTGGCGTATTATTTCTATCTTTGGCTGTTATGTCAGACAATTTGGCTCCGGCGTATATGCAGGTGCTATTTCCACATTTATCAAAACAAGATCAAGTCAGCATTTCTCGTGTTATCTATTTTGGTTGGCTGGTTGGTGCTCCGTTAGCCGGTTGCTTAACGGAATGGTTTCGCTCACGACGTGTGCTTCTGATTGCTGGGGCTTTGTGTGCGTGTCTAGTTATTACTGCACTGATTGTGATCCCCATGCCGTCAGTAAATCTTGTTAAGGTGCTATTGTTTCTATTTGGTTTATTTTCCAGTGTTGAGATACTGTGTTTTACCGTTGTCACTGATATTGTAGCAGAGGATAATGTTGCGATGTCGATGAGTGTTGTCAACTTTATTGTGATGACCGTGAGTATGTGCGTGATGCCACTGATCAGTAATATACTTGATCTGATGTGGTCAGGAGCCACGACATTGCTCGATGGCAAAAAGGTTCGCTTGTATTCGTTGCATGCTTACCACGTTGCATTCGCTGTCGTTCCAATCTTGTACTTTTTTGCGGTTGTTCTCGCGTTTACATTAAGCCCTTCCTACAATAATAAAGGAGTATCAGATGAGCTTGGATAGAAAGCGTTTGCAGTGGAAATTGCGTCGCGGTATGTTGGAGTTGGATATTCTGCTTAATCGTTTTTTTGAGGTGGGCTACGAGAAATTAACCTCAGATCAAAGAGCGCTTTTTGAAGAGTTGTTGGAGTCTGAAGATGATCAGTTGTTTCGTTTGCTAATGGGGCATGATGGAGCGCAAAATCCAGAATTGAAAACTTTAGTTAAGATGATTCAAGCAGCTGTAAGGCGCGGTGAGTCATAACCGTCATGTTGGATTTATTTTGGCGAGGATAAATTAGGTGTTGGAGATTGTCCTATGAATCCAGATGAACGCATGGGGCAGATTCCATGGCCCTTTCATATTCGTCGCAGTCTTAAAGCGCGGAGTATGAAAATTCACTTGGAAGCAGGTGAGCCCATCAAGGTAGTGTATCCTCGCTGGTCTAATCGTCAACAAGCATTAAGTTTTTTACAGCAAAATATCTCGTGGATTAAGCGGCAGACAGGTTACTTGCAGTCGTTAAAAAAAAATAATCGCACGGGTTGCCCAGAATCGATTTATTTTCCTTGTTTACACAAGCGATGGAACGTGGTTCGTTTAAAGGATCCGTTTAACAGCAAACCGCACTGTCGTGAACAAAGTGGTGAGCTTATTTTAATTGGTTCAGAGTCAGTTGAAGAGTGTCAATGGATTGGTCTATTGAAGGCGTGGATGAAACGAATCGCGATTGAGTGCTTACAACCAATGTTTGTTAAACTGTCAGCTGAGAATGGGTTTGAATTTTCTCGTGTGCAATGGCGTTGTCAGAAGACTCGCTGGGGGAGTTGCAGTCATCTTGCTTCAATTAGCTTGAATATCAAATTGTTGTTTTTGCCTGTATCATTAGTGGAGTATGTGATGTTGCATGAGTTGTGTCACACAAAATACTTGAACCACGGCAGTGCTTTTTGGAAGCTGTTAGAACAAGTTTGCCCTGATGCCAGGGCTAAAGACAAACAATTGGCTTTATTTGATTTTGCTGATCTGAAGTGGCTCTCTTGATATTTTATAATGCGATTTTTAAATAATTCAATTTAATTTTTCATTGAATGATGTAAAAAAACCGAGAGAATGATTCTCTCGGTTTTTGATATTGCGTCGCGTGGGTTAACCCGTGCGACGGTACACGACAAGTCTTTTCCTGCTCGTGTTAATCCTTTCGGATTATCTTAGTGAGCGTTATTTCCTTGTAATGGAGATGTGCCCAGGCTGCCGTCGGTATTACCGGCATCGGTATTACTGGCTGTTGTAGACTTGTTAAGGCGCGCCAAACATGAGGACACGTGTTTGCATGCCAGATACGTTAATCCCGCCGTTAGGGCTGCACCTAAAACACCAGCTGCGACGCCAAGTCCTATTGGGGTACTTGCAATCGCGGCTAATACCGCTCCTCCCAGTTTCATTGAAGTGACTAGGCTGGCGACAGCTGAAATGCTGATTTTTCCTGCGGCCGCTAGACCTACTGCTGTTCCTGTGCCAGCGCCAGCAAACAGTGACGACGCTCCGATGATAACCTTTTTATTGCTACTCACCGGTGCTTGTGTGTTTTGTGTTGCTGGTGCTTGATTCTCTGCAGTAGAGTGAGTAGTAAACGTTTTTTTTGCTTTTTCTAATTCTTCCTTCGTGGTAGTGTCATCGATGTTATGCTTGGAAAGACCACAATTTTTGAGCTGAGTTATAATGGCATCCATTATTTCCTTCACTCTTTCTGGTGCTATTATATATTTTTTCAAGCTGTCGCAAAATTTATTAATCCTTGTACTTAGGTTAATTGCTTTATTCATTGGTTCTTTATTAATTCGTTTTTTTTGTTATGCATTTTTTACGAAGTTATTCCACACTTGCTTGTGATTGCTAGGGCTGCGGGTTGCTTGGGCTAATCGTGATTTTATAGTCGTTAAAGAAGCAGCTAATTTTAATTGTGACTCGGGTATCTTGTTACTGTTTCTATTACTATTACTATTACTATTTCCCATATTGATCTCCTGTTATCGTGTATGTTTCAAATTTTTTTTTATATTTAGTTTTTGAGTATATAATTTTAAAATCAGGTGTATAATAACCAATTAATATTAGATTATAGGGGTAAATTGCCCATGTTTCACAAGTCAGGAAGGCTCAAGAGCCTTGTGCACGCATTTTAGCTTGGTTCGCCCGGCTTAACTTTATAACTTTGACCTTTATTAAAATTAATTTCGTTAAATTTAAGTTCATAATACAAGATAAGCTGGTTTGCTTTTATGTTACTTATTTATGCTTGTTTATTTTGTTATCCTAATGGTTTCGTGGGTAGTGTTGAGGTTGTGCTGCATTCTAATATGATGATTTTTGGCAACTGATTTGGCGTAGCTTTCGCATTCTTTTATTGATTCTTGAATGAGCTCGTCAGCATGTTCGTCGCTTTCTTTTATAATGCTATTATTTATTCTTAAATTGCCTGGAATGATGCCGCAAAAAGTATTTAATTTTGTATGTAGTTCTTTATATTTTTCTACAGCATCAGACATTTTTTCGATTGTTAGGTCAAGTGTTTTTAGTGATTCGATCAAAAGTGCGTATTTGTTGTTATAAGTAATTGCATTAGAGTTGTTTTTTTTGTCTGTTCCCCAGAAGAATTTGACTTCTTTTCGGGTTTTGCTATTAATGATCTTGCGTATTTCAGTGTCTATTTTTTCTATGAAAGTTTGTATTTCATTTAAGCTGTGTCGAAGGTTATTCAAGTGATGTTGTGTGCGCTGAGTTGCGGCGGTATCCTGCTGTTGACGTGGTTGAGATTGGAGGAAGCTCCAGTGGGCGCTGTCATTGACTGGTTGAGTCGGTTGTTCAGCAATGGGCTCACCTATCTGATTGCTTAGGTTCTTCTGAGAGTTAGCGTTAGCGTGGTGAATTCGGGTGTGAAGTGAGCAAGCTGAGGGTGTGTTGACTTGCGCCTTTTTCAATATTGATAGTATCGATGATTTTTGCTTTTTGGCGCTTGTTTTCTGGTATTTATAATGTAACGAGACATATAACGATATGATAACTAGAGATGGCATAAGCCAATTTCTTGATAGCTCGATCACCTGTCTTTCAGTGGGGGTGAACGCTGTGTTTTCAATGACTTCATGTTCCATAAAGTGAGGTAGAATTGCGGATTCACACAGGTTGTATAATGTTGTCGCTATGTCTGAGAGTGAATTCGTTGTTTGTGTAAGCGGATGGGTTTGAGCTATAAACATGTTATCCCACCATAAGGGCAGATTATTTCCGATTATCTCCTTTATATTTTCTCTGTGTGATTCAACATCTTCTCCATCTTGATTTATTGCTCCTCTTTCTCCCAGATTGCCTTGCATGTAGATTAAGGTAGAAAGTGCGCTGGGACAGACTTCACTGGGAGCAGTGAAGTTAAGTTTCCAATTGAAGGTATTATTGGTTGTTGTAAGAGACGCTTTATCATAGTATCGCAGCAGCTTGATAAGTTGATTTCGCGTCATGGTTAGGTTCGGATCCATGAGCATAAGTTGAAAACAGAGTCTGATAAGGTTGTCTTTTGTGTCAAGTTCTGCTGCTTTGAGGTAATAACGTGATGCTTCTTTATTAGCGTCGTTTGGTGTTTCTCCAAATTGTGCTAAATGATCTGGCTTTAAGCCTAATTTTGAAAAGTAATCGTATTTAAATGCCGTTCCAGTTAGCCTGTAGGCTAATGTCATTAAAGTCCGCATGTCATGATTAATAAGTCCCTGTGGATCAGCATGGGTTGAGCTGATGTGATAAAGTTCTAGTAATAGTTTTTTATTATTGTCTATTACTTGATTCATCCAGGTGTCTTTTGTTTTGATGAGATCAAGAAAATATTGAATTGTGAATATTAGCAGACATTCTGCGTGCCAGTACGAATAGTTTTTTTTCTTTATCATTACTTTAATTTGTTTAATTAGAGAGAGAGCTCTAAAGAATATTTTTCCACGCGTTTCTCTTGGCGTGAATTGAGGGAAAATTTTCTCGTCAATCAGTGTGTATGATGCGCTCTTGGACCTGCTCGATGTGGGTAGGTAAGGTGATTTTAAAACATGTTGATCGAGGTATTTTTGATTTCTTTTTGCTAATGATTCAGGTATGTCAAAGATAGGTGTGTCAAAGATCTCTTCAAATATGAGTGATTCCTTGAAGTGTCCTTGCATGAGTTGACCGCACGCTTCTGCTATACCATGTGTATCAAAGTGTGTGCTAGTGAGTGTTTGGCATTTTTGATTTAATTGGTACTCAGTTTCAGTTAATGCGGTTGATTGTATGTTTCTTATTAGTGTACTGTCTAGATACAGGCTTGGTGCACTGGGTGAGTTTTTCGAAATGCAGTGAGTGAGATAGGGTGTGATTGATTTAGCTACAGCCTTGATGAAGTTTTGCTGATGATCCCATTTGTTAGGAAAGTCGTCGATATTAGTGTTGATTATTTTGTTTTCATTAATGTGTGTTGATTTTGTGTGTATTATCACGTTTTTTGGCAATCTTGTAAAATAGATGAGCCAGTTTACATCAATAGACGCTATTTTGATTGAAATCACGTATGGCAGTTTTTTTCTCTCGTTAAAGTGTGATGGAAGTAGTTTTTTTGCAAGCGTCTCGATCCAAATTTCCTCAATATTTTTCGGGTAGGGAATTGGCGTGATTGACTTTAGTTGTTTAGCTGCTATTATTTTTTTGATTGAACTGGTATCTATTAGCGGGTCTGAACTTGTAATATTTTCAACTATGTCATGATACCACTGATTTGACGTCTTGTTTTCATAGGTCATAAAGTGGTTCTCGATCTCTTTGTCTGCTGCTAAAATGCGACTTAAATACAAGACAGAGTTGTCACTGCTGTTGGTATTGTCTTGTGTGTTTCCAACGAACGCTTTTACTAAGCTATCATGAATGTCCTTGTTACTATTGAAATTTTGTAATTTCCATTTTGCTCTTAGCTCCATGACGCGAGAGTTGAATATGAAATTTATAAAGCTGAAAAATGATACAGTCATCCGAATTTCGTTGGACAAAAATGTAGGGTTGTTATCAATCTCGACTGAAGCGATTTCCTTTGCTGCTACACTGAGTGTGTCGAATAATATCCTCATTCTTTTATGTAGTCCTTGGATCTTTTTGATGCGCTTTTCTGGCATTTGAACAAGCGGCGTTAATGCTGAAATCGCATATGCGGCTGCTAAGGTATTTTGAAGAGATATGCCGGATATCAGTAACTTGTGCATGGATTTAATCATCGTAATATAATCCGCTTGGGGATTTGAGCTTGAGCCCATATGATTACGATGTTCTATTTTATCGATAAGTTTATCAATCCCTAAGAAGCCTTGGTTTTCTTCCAATAATTGGAGGTATTTTTCAGTATACATACCGGTTGATTTAAGGGGCATCAATATTTTTGTTAATGACGATTCATTGTCATCAATAGACATAAGTTTTATCATTGCTCTCAACCTTATGCAGCTCAGATGTACGCTGTCGCCAGCCACCCTTTGCTTGCTGTTTCTTTTCTCCCACCATTTTTTTCCAACATCCAGGCATTTCTTGAGTACTTTAGTTTCGTCAAATGAAAATAGTTTGAGTATGACGCTATCGCCTATTACTGGGTTAATATAAGCTTTATTGGCTATGATATTCGGAAATATTAGAGTTCCATTATAAGATAGTGTTTGCGTCAGGCTGTTAATAATATATCGCATGATCAGATGTTGATTTTTCTGGTAGTTATTATTGATACTCATTTTGTCTTTGAAGATGACGTATTGAGGTCCTGGTGTTAGAAATTCGATTTTGTAGTTAACTGCATCAGCATAGAAATAGCATTCTATGTCAAATTGATTATTCTGACTAATTGTAATATAAAAAGGGCTGACTAAAGATGTGGTAAAATTATTATTGTCCTGCAGCTTGTTATACTGAGCCAATAATTGGTTACTAAATTCCTGCTCATGTTGGTTTAAAACAAAAGTGGTTCTATTGAAGTGACTTAATGTGGTAATATCTAAAAAATGATTCTGAGTATTCTTACTTTTGTCTAGCTCAGGTTTGGCCTGCTTAGCTAAGGCACGAAAGCGACGCGGCGTTGGAATCATTATTGACCCTATCCATAGCATCATTATTTTTAACATCGATAGAATAGAAACGGTGGTGGTTTTTCGGGGTGACTTTGGCATGCTGATGAGTTCCTGATGAATGAGTTATTATTGATACTATACGAACTATTGTGCTTATTTTATTGGTTGAAATACTACCAGATTGGGGTTTGTTTTGTAAGGATTCTATACTCAGATAGGCAGGTTTATAATTAAAAAAAAATTAAATAATAGAAAATAAGCTTGTTATAAACTAATAAAGTGGTTTTTTTTAAAATAAATCACAATGGTTGCAATCTTGTTTGTAATGGTGTAACGTTACAAGAGTACATGTTTTAGAGGGCGGGATATGAGTCAGGGAAAACAAAATCCAGGGTGGTGTGAGTGGTTGGGGTTATTGGCTGATGCTAACAGCCCGGCTGAGTTGGACACCTTGATGGGTTTGTTTTTGACCCCGGAAGAACGCAGTGACATAGGGCAGCGTTATCGGATTATTCAAGCGTTGCTGAAAGGACAACTATCACAGCGTGAAATGGCAAAGACGTTGGGTGTGAGTATTTCAAAAATTACGCGGGGCTCAAATCAATTGAAGTCGATGCCCGCTGAGTTAAAGGCTTATTTGCAACAAATGACGACTTAATTAGGATGTGTGAGAAAAGACAATGAAAACAGAAACGAATCAATTTTATTTAACTTCACATCGGGTGCTGAATTTCTCTATCTGGCCGTAGGCCATTATCAATCAACTATCATTAAACTTATTCTGTATTGTAGTTACAGTACTGCAATTGAAATGTATTTGGAGAAAAAAATGAGAATCAAATTAATCAGCATTGCACTTGTTGCCATGCTTTTGTGTCAGTCGTGCGCGCATATATCCTCGCGTGAAAAAAAAGTCGCTATTATTGTTCCGCTGGAGCACCGTGCTATGACGGAAATTGTGTCGGGTTTTAAACATGAGTTAGCACAGCGCTATCATGGTAAGGTCGACTTGATTGTGAAGAATGCTGAACACGATCCGTTATTAGAGCAAGCTATAATTGAGCAACTTAAATCTCAGGGTATTAGCATTATTGAGCCGATTGGCACGGATGCGTATGAAATGGCATTAGCGCGAACCACGCGCGCAAAAATCATTGGCATTGCGGCGGATTTAACTGCTAAGCAAAGAAAGCAATACGGAGAGAATAGGACAACGGCGGTCATAGACGAATTGAGCGAAGAAAAACAACTTAAGTTTATTCATTTACTATTACCCAGTTTAAAACGTCTGACTGTGATTCACAGCGCAGACAGTAAGATATTTTCTGAAGTGAAAGCATTAAAAATGGCTGCTGAAAAAAAAGGGATAGAGATTCAAGATTTAACGGTTCCGCAGGAGTCTGATTTGTCATTGATTGCGAATCACATAAGTGAAGGGAGTCAAGCAATCTTTATATTAAAAGACAGTATGGTTGTGAATGGCGTGGCCACATTAGTGAAACAAGCAGAGAAATTACGGATACCGTTGATATCATCAGACGATGGGTCCGTGCAAAACGGTGCGACTTTGGCGCTAGGGGTGTATGAGCACGAAATTGGTCAGAGTGCTTCAGACTTGACAGCAAGAATATTACATGGTCAATCGCTCGCTACCCTGCCGATCAGTCATTTAGAACATCTGCATGTTTTTGTTAATCAAGCGATGCTGCAACGACAGGGTCTGAGTGTTAGCTCTGTTATAGCGGCGGCGAAACAACAAGGCTACGATGTGATTAAATTAAAGAGTCAACAAGGAGTGAAGTCATGATGCTCTTTTTAACAGCGCTGCAGCAGATGTTGTTATTTGCGCCTTTGTGTTTTGGGATTTATTTGACTTATCGAGTTATGCGCATTACCGACTTAACCGTGGAGGGAAGTTTTGTGTTTGGGGCTGCCATATTCGCGCGCTTGATGCAGAGTCATTACCACCAATCTGAGGCTGTAATACTCGCTATATTAGGTGGCGGTGTTATTGGTTTGCTAGTAGCGCTGATGCAAAAGTACGGTAAACTGGATTCGCTTATCACCAGTATTTTGGCTGTGTTTATGCTCTATAGTGTGAACTTCGAAGTAATGGGGCAGCCAAATATCAATTTGCTTTCAGTGTCAACTTTATTACAACGCTATCAAGCCGGTTCTTCGGTGCAATTAATTAGTGTATTGCTGTTCGTTGCGCTACTGTTAGTTGTGTTGTTTTCTTTATTAATGCGCTCACAGTTAGGTCTACACTTGCGCGTATTTGGCGAGAATTGTGCATTGCTTGGTGTTTTGGCAAAGAGTCGTTTGTTGGTATTGGTATTTGGGTTAGTTGTCAGTAATGGTTTGGCTGCATTGAGTGGCGTTATGACGGCGCAAGTCAATGGCTATGCAGACATTAATATGGGTGTCGGTGTGGCTCTGACTGCGATTGGCTCGATGGTAGTTGGTTTAACCTTGTTACGACAATATCAATTCAAGACGGCACGTTATCATTTTTTAATGGAGATAGGGGCGAGTTTGTTAGGTGTCTTATTGTATTTCCTGATTTTGAATGTATTACTCCACTTTGGTTTAAATCCAATATTGATGAAATTGGTGTTGGGATTGTTGTTGTTTTTCTTTTTGTCAGCAGGCGGGCTTAATGCTCGGGAGGTCAAATATGTGTAAAACTATCTTGGAGTTAAAAAACGTGGACTGTGTAATCTCGGGTCGACAGATTTTGAATTCGATCAATATGCGAGTGTCAAAGCATGAGATGATCGTGTTAATTGGCGCCAATGGCTCGGGTAAAAGCACTTTGTTGAATCTCATTGCCCGTCACCATACCGTTTCTCAAGGTCAAATCCTGTTTTCTGATCAGCCTTTAGAAAAAATACCGAGTACGCATTATGCCAGAGATGTCATATTGCTCTCGCAATCATCGGATCGAAATTTATGTTGTGGTCTGACAATACAAGAGCACGTTAAATTGTACTTGAATGGAAAAAAGAATGAAGAGCTAGAGCAGCATGGTTTGCCTGCGTATTTGGATCAATACAATAAAAAACTAAAATATTATATTAATAGATCGATAGACAGTTTATCTGGAGGTGAAAAACAGTGCTTGGTATTGGCGTTGGTATTTCTTTGTGAGCCGAGACTTTTATTATTAGATGAACATACTGCCGCGTTAGATCCGTACGCCCGTGACGAAGTGATGAAGATGACCAACCAGCACGTACGACGTAAGGGAATAGCTTGTGTTATGACATCACATCACTTAGATCATGTGCATCAGTATGGTGATCGTGTGATTGCACTAAAGAATGGCCGTATATGTGCTTCAGTAGCAAATAGTGATTCTGTGTCTTTGAGCCATATTTTACAAGAATGTTATATGTAGTGTTTAATCAGGCTTGTTCTAAGCGCTTAAGCTATGAATTGTTATACAATAGAAAAATTAGGTACATTACCTTATATATAAAAGCAAAGGACTGAGTTTTCTGTTACTGAAGACTTCATTTCAAGAGTAGTCTTTTGTTTTAAATATATGCAGAGTATGGTGGATTATAGGTAGTTACATAGGTTATGAACCAAGGAGAGGTCTCGGTATGGTGATAGAAAAATTTTATTCAATTCAGGGTGTATTGCAGATTTTTTTTCTAAATTAGGTAAGTTTAATGAGAGTTTTCTTAGTGAAATGGTGAAGAAAATAAAACCATTTTTTAGGAGTGTGGATGAAGGTGCTATTGCTGATTTTCAAAAGAAACGTTTTTTAAAAATAACACAACGAATATTCTTATGTGTCCTAATTGGTTTTGTATTGCTGAGTGTTTGTCTTAATATTTTCGCAGCCCCAGAAAAAGTAATCACAGTGTTTTATAACACAAGGTTTTTTATAGCGAAATATAAGATTCCAATTTTAATTCTATACCTCACTCCTTTTATTATAGGCTCTCTAACCTTTTTACTTAAATTTGGTATGTTTAGTATTATGTTTATATCAGTCTTATTGAGTAAATTACTGGGTTTTCTCATGTTGGTTTCTCATCTTGTATCATTCATTGTAGCCGCCATTTTATTCATTCCATTTTTATTTATTGAATGTTTGATTGCATTTCCTCGGAGGCTATTTCTTAGGGTTAAATCAGTATTAACTCCATCTTCCAAACTTGATTACGTGGGCGAGATGAATTTTACTTATAGATATTTGGGGCTCACGTTTATTACCATTATCGCTCTCCTTTATGTGTCGGGTATTGATCTCCAGGGAACAGTACACAAATCTTTGTCTATAGCTTTTATAGTACTATGTCTTCATCCACTTATTGTTTCACTTTTTGTTATGATTAGTCGAATTTTGGGCATTAAAAACTCAGTACGATTTGTACCAATGGTGCTAATCGCACTAATACCACTTGGTTATATCTTTTTTAACAAGAACCCGCTTTTATTAATACTAGGTTTCATTGTAGTCGATTATTCTCTTCGTAGATTAAAGTAATTGGAGGATTATGCACAATCAGTCTTGATTGAGATCGTGTTTTCTTTATTCATTCATGACTGACGTGCTAATCACGGTGTCGTTATGATATGAAAGACGGTAATTAGCCGTCTTTTTTCAGTTTTAAGGAAATCTGTTTATGATTGACTTCTAGAGGCTAATCAATTATCAGACTCGAGTTATTTTCATTGAGTGTGCTGTCTAGATTGGTATAGGTATGGTTGAGGATGCGTGTGGTCTTTACAAATTACTTATGCTTATTTTCTTGGTTCAATCCTATTTATCTATTTTTTTACGCTAATTTCCCATCGTTTATCGATTTATTTTGCATATGCATTAAAATATTCTTTTTCATTGAATGTTGCAACGTAATTAATGTAAATTTTTTAATAAGCCTCTGTATTTAAATGATTTAAAAAATTTGACTTTTTATCTTTTTATACTATATTTATCTGTGAAAGATATACAAAAGGTATGTTTTAGTAAAAACAAGGGGGTAGGTATGAAACTACGAACAAAAAATATATTAGCCGCTGCTGTTTTTTTCTCAATGAGTCTTGGCACGTATGCTGGCGTCGATGATACTATAGATTGCATAGATAGTCATATGGGAAATATAGTAAGTAACATCGATGCATTGCAAGCTTTTTCAGATTCAGAAGATAATATGTCTGGACCAGACGTTTATGATTATTTTGACGAGGATACAAATACTCTTACTCAAGAGAAATTGACGGAATACATTGCCGATTTTGACGAACATAAGCGTTCTATTGATGGCGTATCTTCGGCTGCTACTAGTCTTGCGGCAATAAAAATATGTACCTGGCAATTTTGTACTGAGATCACAGAAAATTATGATGATGGCACTGTCCTACAAAAATGCTTGGATGATATGAGTGAAAGTCTCGATTTTTAATGTCTTTTTCGACATTTAGATCTTATTTCCTTTTTTATCTTTTTTAATTAAAGACGGCACCGAGTCGTCTTTTTTTATTTAGATAAGCACATCTTCTTAAGCTCTGATAAATATATGTAAAGATGATAAATAATAAGTCGATTAATGGATATAGTTCGATGCGCACGAATAATACCTCACTATATCATTTCGTCACTACTCTCTCGCATTCTAATGAACTGCATTATATCAAAATTTAATCTCGCTCTGTTCTTGATTAAATATTGCTCATGCCGATCTTTTTTTTTGTCAATTTGTCAATGAGAAGGTTTTGATTTATGATTTTCATTTGTTTACTTGATATGGAGATTTATAATGCAAAAACAACTTCTAATCCTAAGCATGTCTTTACTGACATCGCTAGCTGTTTATTCTGAGACCATAACTTATACTGTGAAAAACAATTCCAACTCTGATTTCACCATAAAATGGCCTCTGGGTTGTACATCAAATTTATATGCTAGAACAGGTTCCTATGTTAGTTGCACGAACATGAATATGCCTGGCGTAATTGCCGCAAAAACGACGGTTGTGTGTAGCGTGGTTAAGTCTGGCTTCCCCATAGCGTGTTTAGGGCGTCAGCCTTGCCCGGTACAATTATTTCCTAATGATGCGTGCTCAGGTGATGATGTGGCGTCAAACGATGTCAGTTACGATGGTACGTTTAGTCAAACAACAAATACCCCTGGGTCAAAATATCATGTCAGTAGTGTAGGGAGCACCGTAACGATTAATACAGCCTCAAATAATTCGTTTTAAAATGACTTGGATACCTGTAACCCAATGGTATTCACAGAAGACCGTGATGCTCCATGGAGACTGACCTTACTTGGTGTTCCTGGGTAATGAATAACGTAGCCTCCATTGAGCACGCTTTCGGGTAGAAATATATGAGCCAGTCCAATATCAGCGCTCCATCCTTTGGTTGAATTGATATGGTATCCCGTCGATAACGTTAGGTGATTAGCATCAGGTGAACGAACATCCCTGTGATTTTGATTTGTTGGTGTCTCATCAAAACCAAGACCAAACTTAATAACAGCGCCATTATTAAGGATGAAGTTGGCCCCCGCAGATAGGTTCACTGTGTTGCGAAAATCAACCGTTTGCGAGGCGTCCCCATGCAGCACAGTATTGTGTATCCACAGTTGTTTATATGAGCTCCATTGCGTGTAGAAGATACTTGTCATTAAACTCAAGTGGGGATTGACGTCATGATTATAACTTAGCATTGTTGTGGCTGGTAACGGCAGGGCAAGTGTTGCTATGGTTGATTGTGATGGGTCGTAGCTAATGGTTGATTTACCTTTTGTGTGCATGGTGGTTGCTGACCGATAGGATAGTCCTATGCGATTTTGTGGATTTATCTGTGCCAAAAATCCGACATTGATATCTTCAGCGTAGCCACTCAGCTTATTGGATAACAGGGAGTTATTCCACATGAATTGACCGTACATGACATTGATGCCCGCGCCTACACTGTATTTTTGACTCAGTTTATAAGTCAGGCTTGGGTTTAGGTTAATAACGCCGATTTTAGTGGTTGTGGCGTAATCTGCTAGTTGTGAGTCTGCTGCGTACTCAACATCGGCCCCATATGGTGTTGTTAGGCCAGCTGCAAGTGTCCACTTATCATTGATGGGTAAAACGACGTGTATATTTGGTGTGGCGTTTTGGCTACCGCCAATGACATCCTGAGTTGTTGGCTGTATACCGTATTGACCTCCTTTTTCAAACAATGTTTTAAATTGATAACCATTTGCACTGATGCTGATCTCTGGTCGGTGTAATAATACGGTTACAGCTGGATTGTAGAATTCAGCCGCAGCTGAATCGGCATTAGCGGCAGCGCCGGCATGATTGTTGCCAATAGAAGCGGTATCCTCATCCCAGACTTGAAATGCACTGGCAAATGAAGTTTGTTGCATTAAGAGAGTAGAAAGAAAACAGAAGACAGTGTATTTACTTTTCATAAGTTGATTAGATTTGTATTTAAAAAAGCTATCGTACCTTTGTTTGAGACTAATATCAATTCTAGGCAACAGAGTGCTTATTTACCTAATGTATGGGTTTGATAGACAGAAGGGCATCTAATTTGTTTTGTTGTCATTTAGAGGTGGTTAAGATCAATGATGAAAAATGGAAGATATGGATGACCTCATGTTTTGCTTGTCTCATCTTAGTCTGGTTGATCTTTTTTAATAATAGATAAAAGCTATTATTGTTATAATTTTTTTATATTTTAACTTATCTATGAGTTTTGTTACCCTGGTTTTGAATTAACAAAGGAGGTATCCATGAGAAAGACATATAAAACGTTTGGAGAAAAATGGTATAATGAAAGTTCAGACCAGAACCTTGAAAAATATAAAGAATTTCGTCGTGAATTGTATAAGTCCATATATCGTACTAACTTAACTACAGTTTTCTTTTATAGACCTATTGACCTGTATAAATTCATGTTTGAATCACGGGTTAAAAAATTATTTAATGATAACCCATCATTTAAAGAGCAGTTTAGAAGTAACTACAATCCTGGATTTTTGGGCGGATACTTTGCTAATCAAGTCCCAGCCTTGGAACATATTATAGAGAGAACAATAAAATATCCACGAAGTGCGACAGCAAAAGCGCTATACAATATGATCGAAGAAAAAGAAGATAAATTAAATTTGATAAAGATGGGTGATAGTTTGAAGATGACCGATGTTACGGGCAAGATTACACGGGTTAAGGAATTATTCTCCGACGATGTAAGTTTTACTAAGCAATTTAGATCATACTACAAGCCCGGGTTTTTTGGAGGGTTCTTTGCTAACCGAGTCCCAACCGTTGATAATGTTATAGCAAGAACAATAGAGCACCGTCAAAGTGCGACAGCGAAAGCGCTATATGACATGATTGATAAAAAGAGGACGATAGGAGGTAGTTTGCGGTTAACCAATGGAGCTCGCACTATCATAACAATATAGTATCAGGGGGGGGATTACACTTGGGTCGATATTTAGTTATGTGATGACACTTGAGAGTGTGTTGTGTTTCTATTCTCGCCCTGAGTGCGTTTGATATTGACATGGTGATGACTTTATCGATGGCAGTAACTTGGATAGTATGCTGGTGGTATGTAATTTAGCATTTTATTCCTGTTGGATTCAGTGAGTAGGTCACAGATAGCTTGAATGGATTGGGCCGCAGGTGAATCTTGCTCATTAATGTCGCTTGGTATTTGGTTTCGTAGCGTATTTATTTCTACAATCAGCTCATTTAAATCCTCATCGAGGTTGCCATTATCGTTACTGAGCCCCCCAATTTCTCTGATTGACTTAATGATACTTAGAAAGGTGTTACGGTAACTAACTGACTGTGAGACTCCTTTTTTGTGATAGCCCCAGAATAGCTTTACCTCCTTACGTGTTTTCTTGTTAAGATGAGAACGGATTAAAAAATCTAAGCTCTCTAATTCGATTTGAATTTTTGACTTAAAATCTACTCGCTTTTTAATAATTTTAGTCTTATTAAATTTATCTGATAATATATCGCTTCTGCAATTTTCAAATAAATTAAAGTGAATTCTCAGACTTTTGTTGTATGTTTCCTCACTGTAGGAGGTGAGAGAGGAAACAATTCTATCTGCTGATGTTGGCTTAATAGCATTTGTCAACACGGTTTCCGTAGGACGGGCATTCTCAATATGAGTTCGGTGTTTAGTTTCTGGGGTGAGCTTTTTTTCTTCGCTTCTTTTTTTAAGTATCTTCTTTATTGCTGCGACATTATTATTTATGTGATTTTTTGGCTTTACTGTGAAAAAGTAGATTGCTTTAAAAAGGATAAAAATCGAAAGTGTTTTCATTAATAGGTGGGCTGATAATAAACTCATTGTATCTTCAAATGGTGAGGTATGCATGTGTGACTTAAGGTGCGCGTATGGGTAAAATATCGAACCACCGTCTTGTGTGATAAAAAAATGAGGCAAAATAACACTTTGTAACAAGCCGAAAAATGTATCTTGAATCTGTGAAAGATAAGTTGGTGTTGGGTGGCTTGATTGTGAAAATATAATCTCCCATTGATGAATGCGGTCTAAGATACTTTGCTTACACATCTGTTTAAGTTGTATAGTTGTGGCTGATGTTGGTGACGACACGATCTCATGCAATGATTGTAGTGTGTCATTAGCCAATATGTGAAACTGTGTATTTTCAATGGTGCTTCTCTTTGTTTCAAGTATCGAATAAATATTGGCTATGTTTTCTTTTGTAAAATTAATTTTCTCATTCATTACAATATCAAAATAAGTTAA
This sequence comes from uncultured Gammaproteobacteria bacterium, assembly GCA_902581285.1. Lineage (GTDB taxonomy): Bacteria > Pseudomonadota > Gammaproteobacteria > Coxiellales > Coxiellaceae > CACHNP01. The sequence continues at coordinate 43,090 of CACHNP010000007.1, forward strand.
TAAAAATGTATCTATATCAGTAATTGATAAGAAAGCCAGGTAACTCTCCAATGAGTTTGGTAACTTCTCGGCTTGTGTTACACCTAATTTTGAATAGTAATCATTGTGAGTGACATGTGCCATTATAATACTTAGTAGGCTGAATTCATGTCTCAACTGAATGATATCATTTTTTGCTGTCTTCATTTCGACTAAAACTTTCGTAGTTTGTATGATTTTAATCAGTACAGCTTTAATGGAATTTGCGCCTAAAAAGTCACTTAAAAAAGACGTTGATTTGGTCTGGTCTTTCTTGCTAAATGATGACACCACAGTGAGGCTTTTCTCAAGAAAGTGGATTGCAATACTGGGTGTCAATGAATTTGTTTTTATAATCATATTCATTACATGCCCGGTGACAAACTTGGCCATTACCTGGTTTTTGATTTTTTCAGGTGTGTGTTTTTCATTATTAATGATGTTGCTAGATTTTTCTTTAAACCTGTTTAGTGGCTCTTTACTTGCTTCGTTGATCAGATTTCTTAGGATTCTTGTTTTTAGTATTGGAAATAGGAAATCAATGAATGGTGATAGTGGTAGGACATGTAGTAGCTCACCCATCATGGTATTGATTAGTGTTATACATGATTTTTCAAGGCTAATTTCTCGGTTGTGGCCAAGCGCACGATGGCAAGTTCTGCTTAATTCATAATCACCTTCGGTAAATGTACTAAATTCCGCGTTTTTGATTAAAAGTTCATTGCTATACCTAAGTCCCTGTTGAGCATAAGTGCTTTCTAGTATGGAATGTATGTGAAGTGCGATTAGTTTAAGTGATATTGAATTTTCATGACTAAAACTATTCCAGTCGAATTTATTTAGCCTGTCATCATTACCGATATTAATGTTGCGAATTAAGTGAACTGTATTGATAATAGTGTCAATAAGAATGAATCGAGGTAATTGTGATAAGTGGATGAGAAACAACGTATGGATGAGAGGCAGGTTTATAGTGATGACATACGGAACGCGCTTATTTATGTGAAATTCACTTTTACTAAGGTGGCGTGATATTGCTTGTGTCCATTTATTTTGTGCCACAATATTGAAGACGGGCTCTATAAATGAAAAATCATCATCACTATTTTTTCCTGTCTTTTGAGAGGTTCTTGAAATATTGAGGTTGAGTTCTTGGCTTTTATTCTTTGTGTTATGTCGGTTATCACGTCTTAGGTAGGTCGATTTGGGTTGAATAATTTGTTGTCGCGGTAGGGGCAGCTGTGAATTAAGCCAGATATCCGCTTCTAATAATTTTTTTAATGAAGGTGTTTTTAACTCGTTACCTGGGGCAATTGTATTTGTCATTTTTATCAATAGAATTAGTTTTTTCTCAATATCATTATTTTCACTGTACTTAGTATATGTGGATCCTGATCGCTGTAATACAATTTCAGGTGAAAATAAAAGATTTAAAAAGGTGAAGAAAGATACTGTCAGTGCAGTCTCTGCTGAGTAGTATTGTGTTACTGAGAACTGTTCGCTCGATACTTGTTTAGCTATAGTGATCAGAGACTCAAAAGAATTTAAAACATGTAGCATGTCTTTGGGTTTGGTTCTAACTTGTCCCTTCTTTACAGAAAAAATGATATGTGAAAGTGCGGAAATTGCATATGCTGCCGCCATGAAATTTGTATCAACAATAGAGGCTTGTAAGATTGTTAAGGACCTAACTAACATCTTTTTAATGTGTTTAGCTTCTGTTTTGTGTTGACCAAATTCTACGTTAGCTACGATCTTATCTATTCCTCTCAACCCGCTGTTGAACAATAATAGATTGGCGTACCTTTGAGCGATTTTGTCGTTATTAGTTTGTGTTTCCATCCTTTCTATTGCTGCATCAATTTCTTTGTCCGGGCTTATGCTTGCAATTAAGGCGCTTTTGAGCTTGCTGCAGCTATGATGTACCATTTGTCTATTAACATAAATTTTTTCTTTAGGTGCTTTTAGAATGTTGCTACGCAGCTTTTCGCAAGCTTTGTGAATGTCCGTCTCTTGCTTTGAGAATGATTCGAGTGTCACGAGTTCGTTACTGAAATCAGTTAGGCTATAAATGGATTGCCCAACTTGGGGGAATTTATTAGTTTGATTTTTTCTCAGGGCATTAGTAAGGCACTCCATCATTGTATAGGCTATCTCGGCTCTATTATCGCTTATAGAAATGTTGCCGTTTTTAAATGTACTTTCTCCAAATATGGGGGTGCTGTCATTACTTGCTAATTTGAATATGATGCTACAATTTATCTGTGGTGGCGTGATACTACAGTCGAAAAAGAAATAATTTCTTCTGCTGATAACGATTTGATATGGATTGAATGATGGTTTGTTTGCCATTTTGGAATATTTGCTGAGTAACTGTACCTTAAACTGCTCTACCTTTTGGTTCATTTCGCCTGTATTGTAGTGAATAGATTTGTTTGAACTAAAATTGAGTCTATCAAATTGCCGCATGATCTCTTTGTGGTTGTTGCTATCCTTTATATGATTTGTTGTGATGCTCCTTACAAGCAACCGTTTATTCAAGCCAAGCACTAAGAGGCTTAAAAAAATATTTAGCAAATTATTGATGCTTGTGCTTAGCAATGATGGTGATGTTAATCGATTCTTTTTCATACTGCGTCATCGTTATGTCTAGTGGATTACTTGCTTGGATTTTATCATTTCTATTTTTTATTGATAGGATTTTGTTGTGATAGGGTCGCAATTTTTCTTAAAATAAGATTATGTTATAGTTAAGTATTGTTTTTGCCATCTATTTTGTCGTTTTCTCTTGGCTGAAATCCTTGCTATTCAAGTCTTGTGGTGGCTCACTGTAACATGAGTTTCAAATCAGTTTTTGCCATCTTATTACGTCACTTATCATTATTCGCTAAATTTTGGCGCGAACGACACTGACTGGCGGTTAATCCATTAAGCACGGCTACGGTCTTGGGTTTTATTTGCGGCTTACTTTAATAATACCTGGAATTGCTTCTAGCACCGCGGTTAATTTTTGATATTGCTCAATGCTTTTAACCTGCAATTCTGCGGTAATATAAGCGGTACCACTTGTGTCATTGATTCGTGTGCTAAGTCGAGATAATTTGCACTCATAATTCAGGACTAAGTTAGTGATATCATTGAGTAAGCCTTTTCGGTCTTGGGCTTCAATACGTATGTTAACAACAAAGAGCTTTGACAAATCTCGCCAGGTTGCGTTGACCAATCTTTTTTTATTGAGCGTGGGTTGCGCAGTGACGTTCGGGCAATTGCGCCTATGAATACTGATGCCGCTACTTTTGGTGATGTAGCCAATGATGTGATCACCAGGTATTGGCTGGCAGCATGATGCCGTTTTAGTTAATATTCCGGTTTTCCCATCGATGTAGAATTGCGAGTGAGATGATGGGTCTTTCATGCTTCGAATGTTAGAGGTGGTTTTATTAGAAGCCTCTTTTTTTGCTGCTGGTCGAACATTGTATTTTGATAGTATGGCGCCTATTTGTATTTCACCTGAGCCGATGGCCATAAGTAGATCATCGACAGTTTTTAGATTGAATTGCATGGGTAAGTCGTTAAACTTGGATTGATCCAGTTTGTGTTGTCTATAAGCCTTTTCCCAAAGTGCCTGTCCGCGACTGATGTTGCTTACCTGATTTTGTTTTCGGAAATAGTTTTTTACTTTATTGATGGCGGGTTTTGTAGTGAGGTAGCCTAATTTTAGATTCAGCCAGTCTCGACTTGGGTTATCAGTTTTAGATGTGATGATGTCGATTCGATCACCTGTCTTCAGTTGGTGGGTAAGTGTGACCAGTTTATCGTTCACCTTGGCGCCAATACATCGGTGTCCCACTTGTGTGTGGACTTTGTACGCAAAATCGAGCGGCGTGCTCTGCTGTGAAAGGTCAATGATATCACCATTGGGTGTGAAAACATAAATTCTTTCACTAACAATAGCGTCGAATTGGTCATGCTTGCCTTCACCTGACATGGTTTTTTGCCAATCGATAATTTGTCGTAGTAGACTGACTCTATCTGTGTGTTTGTCCTGTTTTTTCGGTTGTTCTTTGTATTTCCAGTGAGCGGCAATTCCTTTTTCAGATTCATAGTGCATTTGGTATGTGCGGATTTGAATCTCAACACAGCCTTGTCGATCAGAGTTGATAGCAGTATGAATAGATTGGTACCCATTTGGTTTTGGCTTGGCGATGTAGTCATCAAATTCATCTGGGATGTTTTCCCACGTGCTATGGATGGTGCTTAGGACAGTGTAACAATCGCTGATTTGTGGTACGAGTATTCGTAACGCTGTTGTGTCATATATTTGCGTGAAATTTGTTTCTTTTCGCTGAATTTTTTTCGCGATACTGTATATGTGTTTAGCTCTACCTGAAATATCGAAGTTTTTAACCTTTTTTTCTTTCAGTAGCGTGTTGAGTTCTTGTTTAAATGATTCTATGATTGCTTCACGCTCACGTCGTTTTATTTTTAATGATTTTGAAATATTGAAATATTCTGTTGGCTTTAAATATCGAAATGCGATGTCCTCCAGCTCCCATTTGATTTGCCCTAAACCTAAATTGTTTGCGAGCGGCGCGTAAATATGTTGCACCTGGCTGGCGTAGTGCCGTTTTTCTGTCTCGTCTCCATTTTTTAAATGATGTAAGTGACACAAAGTTTGTATTAGTTTTACGGGTATTGCACGCGGGTCTTGCACCATGGCAAGCAGCATTTGGCGCAAGTTTTGATTGTGCTTAATCAAAAAATCCGTTTTCTTACTCTTCGCAAATCGATCAATAAAGTCCATTCGTATTACTTTTTCAACCAGGCTATGCACGGTTGGGCTGATGTGTAATTTGTTGATCTGCTCTTCAGAGCTGTCCTGTTGGTTTTTTATGACAGGGTATGCCATCAACGCTGCAAGAATACTGGCGGGGAAGCCGTACTGCTCGCCTTTCTTGATCATGGCATGGGATTGTGTCATTAAGGCTTTGCGATTAGCTGAGGCGCTGGTGTATCTGGTGACGTAATCAACACAGTCACTAAGTAAGCTGGTTTCAACCTTGTTTTCATTGTTGTCTGAGTATTGATGTAGCCAAGTTTCTAATGGGTTGAGATTATTTGTTGTATTACTCATGGTGTCATCCACTTCACCCTTGCAGTGATGTTTTATATCTACACAATAATTGTACTGTCTTTTTGGTTAGCGTCAATTAACTTGTTGCTGAGATTCGTAAAAAGGCGGTGAAGTGGTTTCAGTTTAGCTCATTCTTTAAGTATTGGGTTAAAAATAGGCAGCTGCCTCGCGGTTAGTTAATTATTTGATCAGAACTTTGTTGTTAAATCATTATTAATTAAGTGAAATATCAATCCAATCTTGCTAGAATTTCACAGGTTACACTGAAGTTTTAAGAAAAAGGGATTATTATGCGCTCTGTTTTACTTGCTCTGTTTTTTTCAATCTTTTCGATGGCAAGCTCGGTTTATGCCGATGATGCTGCTCAATCGTCGTCAGCGCAGCCGTCCTCACAAGGTTCGGCTGTCTCTCAGTCTGCCAACGTCTCACCGACAGCTAACCAAGAAATAGCCAATAAATTGATTCCGACTCTTAATAAGATGGCGATGGAATTGGCCACCTTGAAAAAGAAAACCAATCATTTTCAATCGCAGTCATCTGATGACCTCACCTCGATAAATGCACAAATAGATACGCTAAGAACTCAAATTAATGAAATTCAAAGGGCAGTTGCTTCTAATCATGTTGATTCTGCTTCGATGAATAAAGTCAGTCAGGCATTGGTTGCTAATACGATGTCAGGGAGCGCTGTCACAGTGGCTTCTCAGCCCACTTATTTTAGCCACTTGGAAACGTTGGCAGCTCATGTGACACGACTACAGTGGTTGGTTTTATTTTCGTTATTGCTTGCGCTATCTTTGTTAGTTACAGTGACCAAAATGGTTAAGTCAAATCGTCAGCGTGTATCAAACTCAAAGCTGGTATCTCAGGATGATGAATTTGATTTTCTGAATAGCGAAGAGGGGATGATCGCTAAATTGGATTTGGCTCGTGCCTATTTAGCGATGCAAGATTATAATCAAATGCGTGACGTTTTAAATGATGTCATTACTCATGGTAATGAGGATCAAGCGACTCAAGCTCGCGCTCTGCTTAAGGAAGCTGATTCATGTTAGTAGTACCACAGCGCGTCGCACTAGGTATACGTTATGATGGCGCGCGTTACCATGGCTGGCAGTCTCAAGAAAGTTTGCCGACGGTTCAGCTTTTTGTGGAAAAGGCCTTAACTTTTGTTGCTAATCACTCGGTGCACGTCAATTGTGCGGGGCGTACGGATGCGGGGGTTCATGCTAGTTGTCAGGTGGTTCATTTTGACACTGGAGTTGATCGATCTGATCGTTCTTGGGTGTTTGGTACTAATAGCAACTTACCTCATGATATTTCGGTTTTGTGGGCAAAGAAAGTTGATCACGATTTCCATGCGCGCTTCTCGGCAACAGCGCGTCGTTATCGTTATGTCATTTATAACAATGATATAAGGCCAGGTATATTGAGGCATTCAGTTGGTTGGTATCACCGTTCATTGGATGCTGAAAAAATGCAACAAGCAGCTGATTTTCTTGTTGGTGAACATGATTTTTCTTCTTTTCGTGGGTCTGCTTGTGAGGCTCAAAATGCGATTCGTAACTTGCAAGAGCTGAAAGTGGAGCGGCGTGGTAACATGGTGGTGATTGAGGCCAAAGCAAATGCGTTTTTGTTGCACATGGTGAGGAACTTAGTGGGGGTATTGCTTCGTATTGGTTCCGGTGATGAAGAGCCGACTTGGGCTCGGGATGTATTGTTATCCCGTGATAGACGTCAAGCAGGGGTGACATTCCCCCCCCATGGCCTCTATTTGGTTCAAGTGGATTACCCTCAAGTGTATGATTTACCATCTAATTCTTTTGGGCCCTTCTTTTTGTCGTAATTTTTGGTATGATGGTCAACTGTTTGGCTACTAGTACGAGAGGTCATTAGTATGAGTTGGTTTAAAAAATTAATTCCAGGTGTTTCAACGCGAGATAAAAAGGGGGTGCCAGAAGGGGTGTGGACGAAATGCCCTTCTTGTGAAGCCGTGTTATACCGAAAAACTTTGCATGACAGTTTTAATGTTTGTCCAAAGTGCGGCTACCATACGCGTATTTCAGCACGTCGTCGTCTTGACTTATTACTCGACCCTGAAGGCAAATCTGACTTTGCTCTGGATATTGAGCCAATTGATCGTTTGAAATTTAAAGACTCTAAGCGCTATCGTGAGCGCGTCTCAGCAGCGCAAAAGAAAACGGGTGAAAAAGAAGCACTTTTAGTTGTGAAGGGTACTTTAAAAACTATTCCTGTGGTTTGTTGTGCATTTGATTTTGCCTTTATTGGCGGCTCTATGAGCGCTGGTGTTGGTGAAAAGTTTGTGTTAGCTACTGAAGAAGCAATACGTGAAAACTGCCCATTGATTTGCTTTTCTACCAGTGGTGGTGCACGTATGCAAGAAGGTTTGTTTTCGTTGTTTCAAATGGCAAGAACGTCTGCGGCGTTGGCTCGTTTAGGAAAAGCAAAACTACCATTTATTTCTGTGCTTACGGATCCAACAATGGGTGGTGTGTCAGCCAGTTTGGCAATGTTGGGGGATGTTATTATCGCAGAGCCAAAAGCTCAGATTGGTTTTTCAGGCCCGCGCGTGATTGAGCAAACGATTCGAGAGGTCTTACCAGAAGGTTTTCAGAGAAGTGAATCTTTATTAGAAAAAGGAGCGATAGATATGATTGTGGATCGTCGTCAGCTGCCTGAGGTAATTGCCAGACTGCTATCGAATTTGCTTCGTTTGCCGCTGGCTAACATCCCTGATGACATGGTAGAAAAGAATAATGATGAGGCCGCCTAATAAACAACTTGAATCTGTAACTGAATGGATTGAATTTCTGTTGTCTCGACAGGCTTCCACGTGCGATATTTCCTTATCCCGCTTTGACTCTATTAGGCGACGATTGTCTTTGCCAACTTGTCCCGTCATTACAGTTGTGGGGACAAACGGTAAAGGCAGCACGGTTAAATTAATTGAGCAAGTTTTTTTAAACAGTGGGTATCGTGTGGGTGTCTACACTTCGCCGCATGTTGATAATTGGAATGAACGTATTCGTCGTAATGGTCAAAATATTGATAGCGCCAGTTTTATGCGTACGCTTCGGGCTGTGTATAAAGTTTGTGGTGAGTCGCGGTTAAGTTTGTTTGATTATCTGACTGTTGTTGCGTTGGCATTTTTCTCGGAGTCTCAATTGGATGTGGTTCTGCTTGAAGCAGGTTTGGGAGGTCGATGTGACGCCGTGAATTTGGTTGATGCCGATGGCGTTGTTATCACTTCAATTGGCTTGGATCATGTTGATGTGCTAGGTGATACAAGAGAAGAAATTGCGCGTGAAAAAATGGGTGTGGTGAGAACTGGACAGTGGGTTGTTTGTAATGACTTGGATCCGCCGGCAGTTATTGAATCTGTCTGTAAATCCGTTGGTGCGCGTCTCTATCAGTCTGGAAGGGATTATCAATGGTTTGGACACTCTCATGAGTCAACATGGCGTTTTCATGGTGAAACGGAGTGGTGTGATTTGCCTGTGCCGCAACTGTTTATCGAAAATTCAGCAGCTTGTCTAAAAGTAGTTGAGTTGATGAGGCCCTTATTCGATTTGTCAAAGCGGGCGGTAGAAAACGCTGTTGCTTTGACCTCTATGGAGGCTCGTTTCGAACGTTGGAACCATCCAATAATGTGTGTATTTGATAGCGCTCATAATAGTCAGGCGACAAGTCGATTGCGTCAAGAACTGGAGTCTCAGTTTCCTCAAAAGAAAATCGTTGCTGTAATCGGTTTAAAGCAGGGGCGAGAGGTCGCGGATATAGTACGCCCGATGTGTTTAGCAGTATCCCATTGGTATGTGGTTGATTACAGTTTGGAGGGCGGTCTGTCTGCGGAGTCAATTGCCAGCAGTCTTTACTCTTTAGGAGAGGCGTCGGTCAGTTGTTGTGCTCAAGTAGAAGAAGCGGTATCATGCAAAAGGGATCATGAAAATGCCGTTTTTGTTTTTTTCGGCTCTTTTTTGGTTGTGTCAGATGGTCGGCGTGTTATGCGTAATTGGCTTGAGGGGGGTTATGCAATCTAAATTTAAAAAACGTTTTCTTGGTGTTTGCGCTTCGTCCCTATTCTTATTTTTGATTGGCGCTATATTACTTATTTTGTCGCCAAAAAAAAGTGATATTATTGCTCCCCTTAAGCTGCAACGCACGCACTCTTATCACGCTGCATCGCCATTGCCGTTTGCTGGTACAAAAGAAAAATTAGATAAAGTTGTTGCGTACCCTGATTCAGTTCTATCGAAAGAGTATGAAAAAGATCAATCTGAATTGAGACAGAATGACGTGCTCGCTAAATCGGTCATCAGTAAAAATCACGTGTCCTCTAGTCAAGCCTGGGTGTTGTCTGCAGGCTCATTTTCAAATAAAAAAAATGCAGATAAGTTGCTGAGATATTTGAAGCAGTCTCGTTATAATGCTTACATTGTTAAAAAAACATCTGATCATACGAGAGGCGTTTTTTATCGTGTGATGATTGGCCCAGAGTTGGATAAACATGTTTTGAAAATTATAAAAGAATCATTGCAGAAAAAACGAATTAAAACTAAATTTTTAATGCAACAAGTGCAAATTTAAAATAAATTAAAACAGGAGATTTGATGTGCATAATTTAACTACAATTGATTACGCAATAATTGCTATCATTGGTCTGTCACTGATCTGGGGATTATTTAGGGGGTTTATAAGAGAAGCAATTTCAATTGTTACGGTTACGCTTGCCTTGCTTCTTTCTGTTGTTTTTTCTGATACTATTTTACCACTGTTTGCCTGGTTAGGATCACCTCAAATTGGTTATTATGCTTCATTTGCCAGTATTTTTATTGTGGTTATGGCTTTGGGATATATTGTTGCAAAGATTACTGGGCTGATGGCTAAAACTTTAGGTTTTGGTTGGCTTGATCGTATCCTTGGAGGGGGGTTTGGTGCAGCGAGAGGTCTTCTGGTTGTTGTTATGGCACTATTTTTGTTTGCTAAAGCGGATACCGTAGAGCCAAAATGGGTCAATCAATCAGTGCTTGTTCCTCAATTTAAACCGAGTGTGGTTTGGATGAAGCATCATTTTCCATCAGCTGTTGTTCATACACGCGATTGGATAAATAAACAAACGACCTCACCTAGTGTGGCCGCACTAAAAAAGACAGTCTCTACGGCAGTTAATAGGCAAGTTAATTCGAAACAATAAGGAAAACGCATGTGTGGCATTGTTGGGATGTTTGGGCAGTCTGGCGTTAATCAGGACATTTATGATGCTTTAACTATTCTGCAGCATCGAGGTCAGGATGCAGCAGGAATTCTTACTAGCGATGGTAAAAGGGTTTATTTGCGTAAATCCAACGGGCTAGTTCGTGATGTTGTTTTGAAAAAGCATATGCAAAAATTGAAAGGTAATATTGGAATAGGGCATGTTCGTTATCCAACAGCAGGCTCAGAAAGTGTGTCGGAGTCACAGCCTTTTTATGTGAATTCCCCATATGGCCTGAGTATTGTTCATAATGGTAATTTAGTGAATGCAGAACAGCTATCACTGGATCTTATTGAAACCGATTTACGCCATTTAAATACTACCTCGGACTCTGAGGTGTTACTCAATGTTTTAGCTTATGAATTGCAGCGTGTTGGCGGTACTAAGTTAGCTGTGGAGTCAATATTCCAGGCTGTAAAATCAGTTTGTCGTCGTGTTGTTGGCGCTTATTCGGCAGTCGTTATGATTAATGGTTATGGTTTACTGGCTTTTAGAGATCCAAATGGCATTCGTCCATTGGTTTATGGTATAAGGAGATCATCTACTGGTGATGATTTCATGGTGGCATCGGAAACCATTGCGCTAGATGCGTTAGGTTATAAACGATGTGATGATGTTGCGCCTGGTGAGGCTATTTTTATCGACTTAAACGGTAACCTGCATCGTAGTCAATGCGCACAACGAGTAAAAAAAAGGCCATGTATTTTTGAATTTATTTATTTGGCTAGAGCAGACTCTTTGGTTGAAAATATCCCTGTCTATCATACCCGACTTAATATGGGAAAACGGTTAGCAAAACAAATTAAGTCATTGTACTCAAAATATAACATTGATGTCGTTATTCCAATACCTGATACATCAAGAACGGCTGCGTATGCATTAGCGCAAGAGCTTGGTATTACTTACTCTGAAGGTTTTGTCAAAAATCGTTACATTGGTAGAACGTTTATCATGCCCGAACAGCAAATAAGGCGGCATAGTGTTCGTTTAAAGTTAAATGCAATTAAAGTTGAATTTTCAGGCAAAAATGTACTGTTGGTTGACGATTCTATCGTTCGAGGAACGACCTCGAAGGAGATTGTTCAAATGGCTCGAGAGGCTGGAGCAAAAAAAGTTTATTTTGCATCAGCAGCACCCGAGGTCCGATTCCCTAATGTTTATGGAATTGATATGCCTGATGCTGCTGAGTTAATTGCTCATAATAAAACGAGTGATGAAGTTGCACAGTTGATTGGAGCTGATTGGCTTTTATATCAAAACTTAAAAGATGTTGAGAGTGCAATTAATGAAGCAGTGATCTCCGATCAAGACGTAATTGAACGTTTTGAGGATTCAATCTTCACAGGTGAGTACGTCACAGGCGAAGTTGATAATGAGTACTTAAAAACGATTGCCTCTGTGCGTGGAAATTCTGTTAGAGTTGGTAACAATACAAGCGCATATGAAGCAGATAGTGAGCAGAATTTAACGTTGATGATTGATGACTGAATTTGGTTCATGTTGTAGATGGCTTTTGTATTAATCTTGATTTCACCTCGTTTGTATAAATCAGATTTCCATTCTTCTGTATTTTCGAACTTTCAGATATTTACTCATGTAAAATCACCAGAATTTGATCTAAATCACTTGAAAAAGGCTAAATATGTACTATAAATAAGGTGAGTAGCTGAATTTTGGGGGGGGTATGAGAGGCTTGGTCGTGTTGATTTTATCAGTCTTTTTTATTGGACAAGTGTATTCATTACGTTGTGACCAGCTTTCTGGTGTGTTCAGTAAAATTCAAACTCAGCATTATCATGGTGCCTTCTCGGGTAATGATAAGGTTAAGGTGCTATCTTATAAACAGCTTGTGTTACAGTCAATAGCTCAGCTTGATAGTATGAGGTTGCTCTTTACGAAAGAAAAAGTAGCTAATTTTGCCTCTGGAATTAACCAAATAAAAACTGTAAATGACCATTTCATACATGGTGGCGATTGTCGTGTGTTTTTAGAAATTTATGATGAGTACATTCGGCAAGTTGAATTGGCTAAGAAACACTACATGACAGTAAATTATAGTGATTTTAATTTTGATAATGATGATTATTATCACATAATGCTAAATAATGATTATGCAGCTTCAAATGAGGAGCTAATATATCGTCAAAAAAAATATTTCAAGTTGAAAATGTTCTTAAGTATGCTTGACTCGTATTCACAAAAGGAGGCTTTTTTACGTGTTAAGGATGGTATTAAGTTTGAGTTTTTCAATACAGACCAAGGAAAGAATAACAATGTTGATTTTATCTTGGATGCTTACTTGTCATTATTTGATCCTCATTCATCATACATGAGTGAATTTCAATATGAGTCTTTTATCTCACTCTCTAATCACAACCTCAGCGGTATTGGTGTGGAACTGTCATGGAACATGGGTTATGCAAAAATACGAAAAGTACTAAATGGTGGTGCGGCATTTTTACAAGGAGAATTGGCAGTTGGTGACGAGTTGTGGGCAGTAAAAAAATCAGATGGGAGTAAAATTAGTTTGGTTGGACTTCCTCTTGATGAAATCATTTCTCATGTGGTTGGAGAAAGTGGAACTTCCATAGAAATTGAAGTTCGAAGAAAAAAAGGCACTACGGATGAGTTGGTAAGTGTTAGTTTAAATCGATCTCCAATTCCGTTTTCTGACCAAAAAATCTCATCAAAGTTATTAGAAGTAACCAAGAATGGTAAATTAATGACGCTGATGGTTTTAACTGTGCCGAGCTTTTATGGTGGCTTGTATAATGATGCAATAGAATTATTAAATCGAGATGTTCGTCATCAACAGGTTGATGGAATCGTAGTTGATTTACGTAGTAATACGGGTGGGGATTTTAGAGAGGCATTATTGTTTACTGATATTTTCATAAATGGTCCGCTTTTGCAAGTAAGGCAAAATGAAGGTGCTTTTATCACCAGAAACTATCTTTATTCAGGAGAAAAGAATAAAGATTTGAAATTTGAGATAGAAGCACCAATGGTGGTTTTAACATCCAATCAGTCCGCATCCGCAAGTGAAATATTTGCAGCAGCTATTAAGGACTATCGTAAGGGTGTTATTGTTGGTGCTAATAGAACTTGGGGGAAAGGATCAATTCAAAGAATTATTGAATTAGATAAATCATTAGGTGGCGCTATAAAGTTAACTATTGGTAAGTTTTATCGTGTTAATGGAAAATCTACACAAAAAATTGGTGTAAAATCTGATATTGTTCTTCCTGGTCTTCACGACAGGGCAAAGTATGGAGAGCAATATTTATCAAATTCGCTTGATATGGATATTATTGAGCAAGTTGATTTTACAAAACAGACGGGTATCAATGAATATGCTATAAGTTTATTAAGGGAAAAAAGCAAGAAAAGAGTATCGCGAAATAAAAATCTTTTGTTGATTAGTAACGCAACTATGATGAATAATCCATACTTAAACGTTATAAATTCCACTGTCAATATGAACATTAATCAATATCGGTTGGACCAAGAGCGTATTCTAGCGCTTGATATGGAGAATGCTGATTTGTGGGTTGGTGAGGCGCTGAATGTGTTGGCAGATTTAGTGACCTACTTGAAAAGTTCGTGATAGACATTGATGGGGTAACTTTGATTGGATGAACCTGTAATTGCATTAATTCAGTTCAGACTGCATTTAAATATAAAAAATACGTGGCATGTGATCACAAATATTAAGCTTATATTAAAAGCATGTATTTATTCTTTAAGTCGTTTTTTTTATTGTGCCATCATCTTCATTTTTACAAGAGCTTATGATTAAAATGGTTTTTATTTGTGATTTCACCACCTGTTGTTTTCGATGCAGTAGAATAATTTGATTTTAGAAGGTATTATACTGAAAAAGTGTCGTTTAATAGAATCAATGAGAGCTAATTATGCCTGTTAACAAATCAACTGTGGGAAAGCGATCTCCTGTATTTCCTGATCGTAAAGACCTTGCTAAAAAACAGAAATCAACTATGGTGGTTGACACGTTAACTCAACCAGATTTAGGTAGTGATGATAGCTTGCTTAAAAAACACATCCTGTATTCAATGCTACATTTAGCTAAAAACTTATGGGCTGCCACATTTTTTTTCAAAATGACATACACGGCTGAATACCCGTTTGGTAAACACTTTCGATCCATGTCACTAATCGAGCGCTACCGTACTGAATATTTGCCACGATGTACTGATCCTAGTGTGCTAAGTAATTTTTACGCTAGAGCGAAGCATGATGCTGAGTTTTTATTAGTGTCGTATAATCGCTTTCTCAATTCTTTTTATTCAGATGAAAATATGCCGATGAGAATCTTGGAGAAAAGTTACTCAGATTCATCAGCAGATTATCCTTTGGCCAAAATCCTTAACAAAGTATTTAGTCATAGAGATGATTTGCGTCAAAACACATTAGAAAGTCTGTTTAGGTTGTATTTAAATGATCTGAAAGAGTGTGCTTCTAGTGATCGGTATAACAGGTATGCGGCATTTATGTTCATTACTCCGTTTTCAATTTTGGTGAAGTCGATAGTTAACTCCAGTTCATTAAGCGCGACTCAGTTTGATTCATTGCTGTCATTAACTTGGTGTGTCATGAAATCGATTGAGTCTTTCTATGAGTTTATTGCCAAACCGTTCTCTGACTATCGCTTTAATAAACTAGCTTCGTGCGCAGGTGACATTGGAGAGAGTGAAGTTTTATCACTAGAGGAATTCAGTAATATTGGGTCGATTCGAGACAATCAGACACGTACTGATGTGACTGATATGGCGCTGCAAGATAATCATAAAATGTTGTTTGAATTTGATCACTATCCTAAATCACATCAGCTAGATGAGCTCAATATTGATGAAAGAATCCTTAATGGGGATTCAGCAAAACCTGGTAGTCTCTATTGGTGTAATGAAGGGAAGAATCGCGGGCGATTTGGTGTTGTATTAAAGCAACAAGCTACACTCAGCGTAAAAGATTTCCCTATCAGTTATTCTTCACAAGGAAGCGAGTTACAAAAAGGTTGGCTGCGATTAGCTTTTTGGTACATGAATGCCTTGTGTAATCAAAATACACCTCATCTTTCTGGTGCTGCTTTTTCAAATGTTAGCTTTGACGCTGTTGTAAAAAATAACAATGGCTATGTTTTGCGACTGTCCATTCTAGATAAAAAAGAGAAGCCAGCCTATAATGCACTTACCGATTTTTATTTTTTTTTGTTACATCAACAACAGGTTTGGCTAGTTCAAAACTCAAGTTGCGTTGTGCATACCGGTATTGGAAATACTCTTGAAATTAATCCATCTTCCTCGAAGCCAGTGTTGTTGTCTCAATTCATACTGAATTCTATTGGTAGGATCGATCGAAATGAGTTGAGTGGACAAACTTATTCTATTTCTATTCCGATGAATAATTTCGTATTAAAAAAGATATTTAGTTTATATCTAAAGTCTTTCTTGCATTCGTATAATAAGTCAAACTCTCTTGATGTCAATTTCGAAATGCTGAATCCCGATGACGAAACTGATGATAATCAGCAAGTTTCATTTAATATCAATTTTTCTGGTAATATACAAGATGCTATTTATCGTGTTTGTTTTGACTTGTATAATATGCTTTCAATTCCGAAGGGATACATAAAAACTAAACATGTTTTGGTGCTAAGGGACTTGATAGGAGAAAATTTCAGCGTCTCTTCTCAAGAAGTTGCGCCAGTCTATTCATCATCATCTATTGTTGAATACAAGGAAAACTTGCATGATAACCCAGTGATGTTCAAGCCTAACGGGTTAATATACAGTATTGATGTAATTCGACGAGCCAATTTTTCTACTGAAGAAGAATTTAGTAACTGTGTTAATTTAATTAGGGGTAAGCTCAAGATTTGGGCTCGGCAACATGCTAAAAGTAAGAAATTTCGTATTGTTCTCAATAGGATAAATCCTGAAAATTTCCAGCTTCGTGCATTTGATTTTAAAGCATTGTCTCGTTTTTATCTTGAAATACAATATGAGTTACGTCAAAATAATTTAAATAGCATATTGGATTTTAGTGTTGCTAATGTTAGGCTATTTATTTCACCTCTGTCCTCTGTTAAGCCGAAGCGGCGTGTTGTCGAGTGTGAATACGCTGATGTTACTTCTGTGGATAACCCTTGCTCGACCTTAAATAACTTTATTCTAGACCCGCAATTTTATATTAATTATAAGAGTGTGGGTTTTAAAAGCTCTAATAATGAGGCATCAATCTATTCTATGATTTTATCTAGAGGTGTCGCTTTAGAAAACTGTTGTAAACCTTACCCTCTTGTTTCTAATGGGTTACCTGTAAACGATGACGCCGATTTCCATCTTGATACGCCTTCTTTGACTTCTTCCTATTTCAAGTGTAACGGTCGTAAGAACCTTAAGCAGAGCATTGATAATTTTCATAAAAATTTAGCCCTGTCATTAACAATTCCAGGTTTCATGGCGTTAACTCGTCACTATTTTACTGAGACTAACTTTGTACTGAGTCTCAATATTACAGATGAATCTAAATCCTCACAATCAATCGGTGTTACGGCGCTAAATTCAGATGACTTGGGTGATCTGACGCAATGGCGTGTTGTGGAAATCTACGTTAAGTACAAGAGCTATGTTGAAAATGGCTCTTCTCTTGCTAAGATTAAAAATACTAAAACTGGTTCAACACGATTTCTCAAGTCAAGCTCTAGAGGACTCGTGACTTTCGTTAATGTTACGAATGACTTTCGTCTAAGATCTAAGACTATTGTGCATGTTATTCCATTTGTGCGTGATTATTCTGTTTTCCCAACTCCTGACGCCTCATTCTCTGACGATGATCTTGCGAAGCGATTATATAATTTTTACTCAACAATGCAGATAGAGTTTTCTAATAATAAGCCTAATTCTTTTCTTTCTTCGGAGCACTCACAATCAAGTGGTTCTGATTCCGCTGGGGTTGCTGCGAGTGAACTATCTCTACTAGGTGTTTAGTGGTTATTGGATTTGATTCTTTTCAATTCCTGGATGAATTGTAGAGCTTCTATTGGTGTGATCGTGTTTGGATCGACTTTATCGATTTTATGATTGATTTCATCTGTCGTCTCATCAATTGTCGTGAATAATTCTGTTTGCACTGCTTGGTTTGTCTCTATATCGGGTTTATTTTCAAGTTCCATTAGTTTCGTTTTCGCATGTTGAATGACTTTATTTGGAACCCCTGCTAATTTGGCTACTTGTAACCCGTAGCTTTGGCTGGCAGGTCCTGGCATTATTTTATGAAGGAAGATTATTTTGTCGCCATGTTCTGTTGCATCTAGGTGAATGTTTTGTATACCTTTATGCATGTTTTCCAGTTGAGTCAGCTCAAAGTAATGGGTTGCGAATAATGTTAGTGACTTTAATTTAACAGCTAGGTGCTGGCAGCATGCCCATGCTAGAGACAGGCCATCAAATGTTGACGTTCCCCTGCCTATTTCATCCATGAGAACCAAGCTCTGGTTTGTTGCGTTGTTTAATATATTTGCTGTTTCTGTCATTTCTACCATAAATGTAGATCTGCCACTAGCAAGATCGTCAGCGGCACCAATGCGGGTAAATATCCGGTCTATTGGGCCTAACGTTACTTTATCTGCAGGTACAAAGCTGCCGATGTAAGCGAGTAGGCTTATGATAGCAGTTTGCCGCATATAAGTCGATTTTCCTCCCATGTTCGGCCCTGTAATCAATAGCATTCTTTTTTTATCATCTAATAGTGTATTGTTGGGGACGAAGGGGGCTTCTGAAACATATTCAATAACAGGGTGTCTTCCCGCCTCTATTTGTATAATTGTGTCATTGGTGAAATTGGGTCGAGTCCACCTATTTTCTTTTGTTGTTGTTGCTATGCTCGTTAACACATCAATCTTTGCTAGTGCTTCTGCACATTTTCTTAATTTTTCTGATTCGGTGCTGAGTCTTTCTATTAAATTAATGTAAAGCAGTTTTTCTCGAGATAGTGAGCGAGATTTTGCACTAAGCACTTTATCCTCATATTCTTTTAGTTCTGGTGTTATGTAGCGTTCTACGTTTTTTAATGTCTGACGTCTAACATATTCTGTTGGCGCCAGATCTGTTTGCGCTTTTGATATCTCAATGTAGTACCCATGAATGCGGTTATACCCGACCTTGAGAGTACTTGCTTGAATTCGTTCTTTTTCTTGTTGCTCGTACTCGAGTAGAAATTTACTGCTATTGCTGCTGATGTTGCGCAGCTCATCCAATTCTTTATCGTAATTATCGGCAATGACGCCTCCGTCACGAATTGTAACAGGTGGATTCTCGATAATCGCTTGAGAAAGAAGTTGTGTCATATCATTAAAATTCATTATTCGTTGACGACATGAATTGATTTCAGTTGTGTCTAGTTTACTTATGAGTTTTTCTATGTTTGGTAATGCTCTAAGCGATTGAAGCAGCCCTGTCAGATCTCGTGGTCTTGCTGTGCCTAGTGTTATTCGTGTTGTGATTCTCTCTATGTCGCAAATCGTTTTTAAGTCACACTGTATTTCCTCTAGCTTTTGTGTTGATATGATTGCTGCGATGGCATCCTGCCTCTCTGTAAGTCTTGTGATGTTACGCAGGGGATGGTGTAGCCAGCGTTTTAGTAGGCGTGACCCCATACTTATCGATGTTTTATCCATGATGTGCCACAGGGTATTGTCTGTCGAGCCTTGTAAGTTCTTGGTGATTTCTAGGTTTCGTCTTGTTGCTGCATCCATTACAACAAAATCGCTTCGGGATTCAACTTTAATATTTTGAATAAAGGGCACTGATTCTCGTTGAGTAAATTTGATATATTGCAGTAAAGCTCCGGCGGCACAGATGGCGTTTGGGTATGGTTCAATGCCAAAGCCATCTAAATTATTTGTGTGAAACTGTTGGCATAACGCCCGGTGAGCGCTGTTGTATTCGAATTCCCATTCAGGCCGTCTTTTGATTATTTGCGAACTGATTAGTTCGTTCACGGGGTCATTTTCGCTCATGATTATTTCTGTGGGGTTAATTCTTTCGATTTCGCTAATCACGGTTTCTGGCGTGGCTATTTCCTGTGCTAGAAATTCCCCGTTACTAATGTTGAATGTCGCCAATCCATAAATAGTTTTGTTACTGTGAATGACAAGCAGTAAGTTATCATTTTTATCATCCATCATAGCTTCATCAGTGACTGTGCTAGGTGTAATAATTCGTGTGACTTCACGTTTCATTGGTCCTTTTTGATTGGGGTCCGCAGCACCTATCTGCTCACAAATGACAACGGATTGCCCTAAATTGATAAGCTTTGCTAAGTAACTCTCTGCTGCATGAAAAGGGACGCCGGCCATGGGGATCGGGTTACCATTTGACTGGCCGCGAGATGTCAGTGTGATACTTAATAATCTAGCAGCTGTGATTGCATCTTCAAAAAAAAGCTCATAAAAGTCTCCCATTCTGTAAAAAATAAGCAAATCTGGGTATTCAGCTTTAACTTTTAGAAATTGACGAATCATTGGTGTGTGCTGCGTTGTATCAATTGCTGCTGTTGTCATGCTATCCCTTTCTTTTTTTGAAAACCGTTTAAGCTTAACTGAACTGTTGTTTATGCTCAAGTTGTTTTTTTTGTTGTAACTTACTGAATTTAATAGGGTTGTGTTTTTTTTGTTATTTTCTTAATAATCAGCTTGATTAATTATTTTTTTTTACTATATTTGCGCTGAATTTAAACAATCGGGAGAGGAATTATGATGAGTTTTTTATGGGTTGCACTTGGGTTTGTTGGTGGCTGGGGTTTCTATCATTTCTTTATTAGGACAAAATCAAAAACAAAAAGTTCAGATCTCACAGAAACAGTTGTTGAAAAAGTGAAGGAGAGCGCTGAGTGTTTCGAAGAAGTGACTGAGGGTGCACAAGAAATTGTTAATTCAGTCGGTGATATGGTTAATGAAGGAATAGATACGGTTCAAACTGTTACTAAATCTATCCTTACTGTTGAAGACAATCTCAGAGAAGGTTCAGGTGAAGGTGAGGATGATCACCCCGAAGAGACCGATGAGTCGGTAGAGCATGTATCTGACGAAGAGACTGATGAGTCGGTAGAGCATGTATCTGTCGAAGAGACTGATGAGTCGGTAGAGGAAGAAGTCGAGGAAGAAGCCGAGGAACTAGCCGAGGACTTAGCCGAGGACTTAGCAGAGGAAGAAGCCGAGGAAGAAGTTGAAGAAACTGAAATGGACGCTGCCGAAGACGATTTGGATGATGCCGAAGATGATTTGGACGATGCCGAAGACGATTTGGATGATGCCGAAGACGATTTGGACGATGCCGAAGACGATTTGGATGATGCCGAAGACGAAGTGGACGCTGCCGAAGACGAAGTGGACGCTGCTGAAGACGAGGTAGATGATGCCGAAGACGAGGTGGACGTTGCTGAAGACGAGGTAGATGGTCTTGAAGAGGAGCTTGATGACGACGACTTTGATTCTGAAGAAGTTGCGCGTTATTCAAGGGACTTTGCCGAGACGATCATTGATCTAGACGAGGAAGAGTCTAAACAGCTCACTAAGGAGTTTAGTGAAGATCTCGTTAAGTATCTTAAAGATCATGACTAAATAAAACCTGATGATAAACCTGCATAATATGTTGTGGGTTTATCATCTTTTTTTTGTTTTAATTCAAATCCAGTATTACATTGTTGAGATAAAAAACTAAGATCTGAATCCTGGTGCTATTCCAGTTGTGTCGAATTTTTAAAAAGGGTTCATTCAGAGATATTTATACCGAAAATAAGAGCCGTGCGGATACCCTTTATTTGGTATTCAATTATGCTCTTTTTAAGCGAGTATTCGCTTTATCAAAATTATTACTTATTTTTCCCCAATAATTGAATCAAGCTGAGTACTTCTTCATCTGTCACTGGATTAAAATTCTCATAGAATTGACCAACGCAGCTAAAGGTGTCTGGTGAATGCAGGCAAAATACGTCATCAAATAAAGGCGAGATACGTGATAAGGTGTTTTTTTCAGCGACGGGGATGGCCAACACGATGTTATTCGCACGTGCGGACTTGTAGCTTTCAATTGCAACATTGATGGTGCTGCCAGTGGCAATGCCGTCATCGGTTAATATGATAGTTTGGTTGGTTAACTCATAGCTCGAATCATTTTCACGGTAAAGGTGAGTGCGTCTATTAAGTTCGTGTTTCTCAGAACGAATTATCTCGCGAACAGTTGAGGGCGCTATGTTATATCTTTTTATTAGGTTGTGGTCGAGGATTTGGGTATTATTGTGACTGATGGCGCCTATTGCATACTCGGGGTTTCCAGGAAAACCAATTTTTCTTACAATCAAAACATCGTGAGGAAGTTCGAGTTTTTTAGCAATTTCCACACCGATAGGCACGCCGCCTCGAGCTAAAGCGATCACGATTGTTCTGGTTTTTTTTTATATTGTTCTAACATAGTTGCAAGCCGGGATCCGGCATGTTGTCGATTTTTGAATAACACGATTATTCTCTCCTTTGATGATGTTAGATTAATTAACTTAGCATACATGGTTAACTTGGTATAGGGATGTAACACACTCTTAATTAGCGTGAAGGCATGGAATTATTTTTTTAGCTAGTGAAAGAAAACATAAAACGATTCGCAATTTTAAATTTATGGCTGCTGAGTTAATTCGGGGATAAAATGGGGCAGAAATTCCGACTTGATTTCATAGCAAAAGTAGATGAGATGAGTTGGCGTCAATTTTTAGAAATATCATGATTATCAATACCTTTCAAATAAATTATGATTGATAGTGGCTTAATTTTTTTTAATTAACTTGGTGGATCTTGGGGCTAATTTAACATTTTTTTAAAAAAAACTTGAAAATTGATATTTTTTTACTATATTTCGTCTGATTTTTCAAAAAGTGAGGTGTTGTTATGGGTTTATGGTTATGGGTTATCAGTGGAATCGTGGGTGTTGGAGTGGCTTTTGTCGCTTTTACACTTTTAAAGACAAATAGTACTAAAAATAAAGGAAGCGATGCATCGTCTGCTGAGCATCCGGATCTCGCCGAAGTGTCAGAAGAACCCGAAGCTGAAGCCTCAGAAGAACCCGAAGCTGAAGCGTTAGACGAAGCCGAAGATGAGGCATCAGATGAAGGTGAATCCGAAGACGAAGCGTCAGACGAAGTCGAAGCGTCAGTGGAAGATGAGTCCGAATATGAAGCGTCAGATGAAGATGAATCCGAAGAAGAATCCGAAGACGAAGCGTCAGACGAAGATGAGTCCGAAGAAGATGTATGCGAAGAAGAATCCGAAGGCGGATCTGAAGAGAAAGCCGAACCAGAAGGAGATTATGATGATGTAAGTAAAATCGATCAGATGATCGTTTTATTAACTAAGATGATTGATTTAGTGGATAATAAGCATTGGCGGAAGAATCT